>JACOST010000031.1:300000-389783 GCA_016178705.1 Deltaproteobacteria bacterium
CCACTAAGCGCGCTCTGCGCAGCACGCGTGCGCATCGCAGCTCGATCATGAACGTCGGTCGCCGCGTCGACTACGCGGTACGGGCGTTATCCTATCTGGCCGGGCAGCCTTCCGATCGCGTCGTGTCCCGCGTTGAGATTCAACAGCACCAGGCTATCCCACCTCATTTCTTATCGAAGATCCTGCGCGCGCTGGTCAACGCCGGATTTCTCGACTCGGTGTCGGGCAGCCACGGTGGCTTCCGCCTGACCCGCGCTCCCGATAGCATTTCGATCCGCGAGGTCTATGAGAGCGTCGAGCGGCCGCTGTCGTTGATCGACTGTGTTGAGTTGCGCGGCGAATTCTGCCAATTCGCTCCAGTCTGCACCCAGATTGATGTGTGGGCGGGCGCGCAACAGATGTTGGCGGACTATCTGGCGCGAATTACGATCAGTGATATAGCTGATCAACCAGGCTTGGTGGCCCGGTTGCGGGGCTAGGGGACGCCGGCACCGCTACTGCCCCAGGCAGTTCGAAGGAGGACGACCGAATGGCGTACATCATTACGCGGCTGTGCCGCGATTGCGTCGATACCGCATGCGTGGCCGTGTGCCCGGTGGATTGCATCTACAAGTACACCGGCAGCGATGCGGCCACGTTTCCGCATCAACTGTATATCCATCCCGACGAGTGCATCGATTGCGGCGCCTGCGAGCCCGAGTGCCCGTGGCAAGCCATCTTCGAGGAAGCCGGGGTGCCCGAGGTCTTCAAGGACGACACCCCCCTCAACTACAAGATGATGGAGCACACCGGCGATTTCGAAGTCTGCAAACACGAGCAGACGCCCCGGCCGAGCGCCGAGGAGATCGCGGCCAATAAGAAAAAATGGGGTTGGGACAGCTGAGCATTGCACGGTGGCGGGTGCCCGAGACGAACCGTACGGACACCCGCCACCGAGTACGTTCTCGGGCACCGCTGCCATGACGGCTTCCGAGGCATGACGGTTTCCGAATCTTGGCAGTCCTTCGATCTGTTCGCGCCTACCGACGAACATCGCTTGCTGGCGCAAACGCTAGCCGATTTCGTCACCAACGAAGTTGCCCCGCAGGCCGACGCCTTCAATCGCGAGGAACGCTTCAACCTCGCCTTGTTCCGCCGCGCCGGTGAACTCGGGTTGCTTGGTCTGACCGCGCCAGATGTCTACGGTGGGGCAGGGATGGACGCGGTCGCTGCCGTCATCGTCCACGAAGCGCTATCGACCGCCGACCCCGGCTTCGCGCTCGCCTACCTGGCCCACAGCGTGCTGTTCGTCAACAACTTCAGCCGCAACGCGAGCGCGGCGCAGTGCCAGCGGGTGTTGCCCCGTGCCGTCTCTGGTCAATGGATCGGTGGCATGTGCATGACCGAGCCCGACGCCGGAACCGACGTGCTCGGCATGCGATCAACCGCTCGCCGCGAAGGCGATCACTACGTCCTCAACGGCCGCAAGACCTTCATCACCAACGGCGCCCTCGACGAGACGACCCTCGGTGATGTGTTCTTGGTTTACGCTAAGACCGGCGAACGCTCGCTGAGCACGTTTCTCGTCGAGAAGGGCTTCGCGGGGTTCAGCCTCGGGCAGAAGCTGAAGGATAAACTCGGCGTTCGCGCGTCGATGACCGCGGAGTTGGTTTTCGACACCTGCATCGTCCCGGTCGACAATCTGATCGGCGCCGAAGGCGACAGCACGCGGCACATGATGCGCAATCTCGAATTGGAGCGCCTCACGCTCTCGGCCATGTCGCTTGGCATCGCGCAACGCTGCCTACAAGTGATGGTCGACTACGCGAACCAGCGCAAGACCTTCGGTGTGCTCATTCGCGAGCACGGCCAGATCCAGCGCCTCATCGCCGAATCGTATGCCGAGTACAAGGCCGCGCGTTGCTACGTGTACGAAACCGCCCGCCGCCTCGATCTCACCTCATACGGCAACCGCGTCGATGCCGACGGAGTGAAGCTCTTTGCCGCTCGCGTCGGCAAGGACGTCGCCGACCGCGCGATTCAAGTGCTCGGCGGCAACGGCTACATGGGTGAGTACGTGGTCGAACGCTTGTGGCGTGATGCCAAACTGCTCGAGATAGGCGGCGGCACGCTCGAAGCTCATCAGAAGAACATCACCAAGGATCTGTCGCGCGCTCCCGAATTGATCCGGCGCTAAGGGGATGCCACGGACAAGGTCGTTGACAGCGCGGCCGCAGCGGTCGCCGACATTCCTGACGGCGCCAGCATTCTGCTCGGCGGGTTCGGCGTCATCCAAGGCTGGCCGTCCAGCCTCATCACCGCGCTGCAGCAACGCGGCTCGCGCGCGTTGACGATCATCTGCAATACGCCGGGAGTTGGACCCACCTCGCCGCAGATCCTGTGCGAGAGCGGCCAGATCCGAAAACTGATCGCCAGCTTTGCCGCGTATCCGACCCGGCCGACGCCGGTCGAAGCCGCCATCAAAGCGGGCGAGATCGAGCTCGAACTGGTGCCGCAGGGGACGCTGATCGAGCGCGTGCGCGCGGGCGGGGCCGGACTGGCGGCGTTCTACACGCCGACCTCGGTCGGCACCGAAATCGCCCGCGGCAAGGAAGAGCGCCTCTTTGATGGCCGCCGCTACGTGCTCGAAACCGCGCTGCGCACGGACTTCGCGATCATCCGCGCCGCGTGTGCCGACCGCCACGGCAACCTCGTCTATCGACGCGCCGGCCGCAACTTCAATCCCCTGTTCGCCACGGCGGCGCGCACGACCATCGCCGAAGTCGACGAGATCGTCGCGCCTGGCGATATCGACCCCGAATCCGTGGTCACGCCCGGCGTGTTCGTCGATCGCGTGGTGAAGTGTGAGCGCCCGCTCAACGTGAGCGCCATTCGCGAGCTGTCGCGGCGCTACGGCAAGCAGTGGGATCTTGAGGTTCGGCAACGCACGGTCGGGCCGCAGGGCATTCCGCCCGATCTAATGGCGCGCAAGGCGGCGCTTTTGCTGCGGCGCGGCGAGTACGTCAACCTCGGTCTTGGTTTGCCGACACTGATTTCGAACTTCATCGGCCCCGCCGATGACGTGATCTTGCACTCGGAGAACGGCATGCTGGCGTTTGGTCCGCTGGTGACCGACGGCAGCGAGGACATCGATCTCTACAACGCCAGTGGCCAGCTCGTCAGCCTGTTGCCGGGGGCGAGTTTCTTTCACAGCTGCGATGCGTTCGCCATGGCGCGTAGTGGACGCGTCACGACGGTCGTGCTCGGCGGCTTTCAAGTATCGGCCTCGGCTGATCTTGCCAATTGGAATGTCCCCGCAACCGGCGTGGGTGGCATTGGCGGGGCCATGGATCTGGCCGCGGGTAGCGCGCGCATTCTCGTGTTGATGTTCCACCTTACGCGCGACGGCGAGTCGAAACTCGTCGAGCGCTGCACCTACCCGCTGACCGCCATCGGCTGTGTGGCGACTGTGGTCACTGATCTTGCCGTACTCGACATCGACGCCGATGGATTTCTGGTGCGCGAACTGGCGCCCGGCGTTACGACGGACGACGTGCGCCGCGCCACCGCCGCGCCCGTGCGCTTCGCGTCCGATTTACATGAGATGGAGTTTTGAAGGCTGCGCCGCGCGCAATAGTGCCGACCAGCGTTTTGCCGGCTCGTTGCGGATGTCCTTGAGAACTTGGCCACGCACCCACTCGGAGTCTATGCCGAGAAAACCGCAGACGTTCAAGAACGAGCAGGGCCAGTCGCGATCTTCGCTAAAGATCCAATCGAGATCGGCTTGTGCAAAGCGGACGCAGTACGCCGGTCCCTCGAGTCCCTTGCGAATCAACCGGATCGCGTCTTCGAGCACAGCCATGAACAGGCGACGCTCCGCGTCGGCGCGCGAATTGTTCGCTCCACTCATCGAACTCACAGCAAGAATCACCGGCAGGTGGCGCTCGGCGTGTGCGCGTCTTGGTTGCATCCGTGTCCCAAGTATCCCAGTGTGCTCAAGCTCACCATCCCACGATCACCCTACGGATAGCGTCGCTGCACCCTACGTCTAGATCGGCGTCAGTGCGGAAGCGGAATTCCCCACGCCTCAGGCATGGCTGCGTCGCAGCTCGGCACGCTCAGCGAACTCTTCAATCAACTCGAGTGCGTGGGCGAAGCTGCGCGCCCAGAACAGGATCGGCGCGTTGGCGATGGTCACGCCAATCGCGGCCATCCGCGGCAGGCGTTCGAACAAGTCATCCATCGATGTCGCGCCGCCGGCCGATGCGATTCCGAGCGTCGCGCTATCGCGGCCGGCCTGCTCGGCGAGGCGGCGAATCTCCGCGATGTCGTTGGCGAGATCGTCCAGGCGCGGACGTGGAACCGCCACCCAGCCATCGCCGAAGCGCGCCACGCGTCGCAATGCCGCTGGGCTGCTGCCGCCGATCCAGATCGGTGGCGGTTGTTGTATGGGCTTGGGAAAGAAC
Source organism: Deltaproteobacteria bacterium (assembly GCA_016178705.1). Taxonomy (NCBI): domain Bacteria; kingdom Pseudomonadati; phylum Myxococcota; class Myxococcia; species Deltaproteobacteria bacterium. The sequence goes on from JACOST010000031.1 coordinate 304,446, forward strand.
GCGGCGTCGCGCAGCGTGAACCAACGGCCGCTGAAGTTGACGCGTTCCTCGGTCCACAGCGCGCGCAGGAGCGTGAGGTACTCGTCCATGCACGCGCCGCGTTCGCTGAACGCTATCCCGAGTAACTCGAACTCTTCGCGCAACCAGCCGCCCCCGACGCCGAGCAGCAGCCGTCCGCCGGACAGCACATCGAGCGTTGCCAACTCCTTCGCCAAGACGATCGGGTTGCGGTACGGCAACACCATCACCGAGGATCCGAGGCGAATGCGCGAGGTGATCGCCGCGACATACGACAGTGTCGCCACCACATCGAGGATCGGATCGGTGACCGGGTAGGGGAAGCGCCCGCCATACGGGTACGGCGTGGTCACTTCGGATGGAAAGATGATGTGCTCCGCCGTCCACAGCACGTGATAGCCGAGCCGATCCGCACTGACCGCAACCTGCCGGATGCGTTCGCGCACCTCCGGACCGCGCGCCCACGCGCCGAACTGCGGCAGCAGAACACCGAACTCCATCACGCCCTGGATCTCTCGAACTCTTCAACCCCTACAGCCGAGCCTGCATCTCGAAGGTGTTGCGATATGGCCCCAACAGGCCGATGCGAATGAACGCCTGATAGAGATAGTCGGTGAGTGCGCGGCCGTCGCCGGGGCGGTAGACGTCGGCGACGCGAATCTCGAACTCCGGTCGATCGCGCTGCAGGCGCTCGGCTATCGCCAATCGCTCCTCCCACTCCGCAACCGTCGGCACCATGAAACCGCTATGGTCGTTGTAGTCGACCTCGACGCTCTCCAAGCCGACCAGCGCAAGATCCAGCTCGGGATCTTGCGCACGCAACCGGGTCACCGCCGCATGGAGCGACGCCGCGGCCGCGACCGGACGGAAGTACAGCGCGGCCGCGTGCAAATCGTCGCCCAGGCGATAGCCGAGCAGATGCGGCTTGCTGACGATCTTCGCCCACGGGAACAGCGCATCGAAGCAGGCTTCGATCAGCGGCAAGCGGGCCGGCGGCACGGCGTAGTTGTTGTGGTTCCACCGATGCTGGACGGGGTCGGGCATGTTGTCCTCCGAGATTACGCGATTGCTCGGAAACCGGCCGGCGCGCTATGTACCGCGCCGGACGCGGCATCACAAGGAGGGCATATGGGTCCGTCGAACGATCGGGCAATGAGCCCGCGCGAGTTCCTCGACGAGTGCTACACCTTCAAGCGCGAGCACGCACCGCAGAGTGCGTTCATGCGCCGTCTGATGGCCGGGAAGTGTTCGCGCGCGGAACTGCAGCGCTGGGCGAAGGATGCGTACTACTACACCGAGCCGGCGGTGCCGACGATCGCGGCCTGGCTGAGTCAGGCACCGATCGTTCCCGATCGCTCGATCTACAAGGCCCTCAGTCGCAACCTCGCGGGCGAGATGGGCTACATCCGCGAGGCCGAGCACTTCGAACTCTACGTGCAGTTCCTCGATGGTTTGGGCGTTCCGCTCGACGAGGTGAAGGCGTACCTCCCGTTGGCGTCAACCCTCGGCGCGGCGGCCGCGATGGGCTACTTCTGCCGCTCGTCATTCGAAGAAGGCCTGGGCGCCTTCGGCCTCGCGGTCGAAATGCAGGTGCCCGGTCGCGCCGCCGGTGCGCAGGTGATCTACGATGCGCTGAAGAGCTACTACGATCTCGATCGGCGCACGTTGGAGTTCTACGAAATCCACGTCGAAGCCGAAGACGAGCACGGCGACAATGCGATGAAGGCGGTCGAGTGGTTTGCGCAGACCTCCCAGCAACAAGCCCGCGTCCGTCGCGCCTTCCGCTGGAGCGTGCTCGCGCACACCGCGATGATCGAAGGATTCGATCGGTTGCTCGACGTTTAGGTGTAAGTGGGTCGGTGCCCGAGAGTCGCGCGCAAATCCGCCGGCAACGGGCTCTCGACGGTGACGCGCTCGCGGGTGCGGGGATGAGTGAAAGTGACGCGCTCGGCGTGCAGCATCTGTCGCGCCGCGCCGCGCCCACCGTACAATTCGTCGCCAATGATGGGATGGCCGACGAAGGCGAGATGCGCTCGAATCTGATGGCGCAACCCGGTGGGAATCTCGATCGCGAGTACGGTGCGGGTACCGAGCCGCCGCAACGGCCGGTAGCGCGTGAGGGCAGGGCGGGCATGCCACGCCACAGCTTGATCGGGATTGTCGCACACGCGCATGCGACGGCGATTGCGCGCATCATGGGCTATCGGGGCGGTGATCTCACCGGACGCAGCTACATCGCCATCGACCAGCGCGACATATTCTTTGTTGACCGTGTGCGCGCGGAATTGCCGCCGCAACGCCGCGTAGGCATCGACGGTGCGCGCAACTAACAGCACGCCGGATGTGTCGGTGTCGAGGCGATGCACCAACCCCGGCTCACGCTCGTCCTTGCCGACCGCGCGGCTGAGCGCGCGCAGCTCGGGAAAACGATCGACCAGGAAGTTGGCAAGCGTGGCGGTCTCATCGGCCCGCAACGCGTGTGACGGCAGGCCGGCGGGCTTGTCGAGCGCGATGACTTCCGTATCTTCATAGAGGATCGGCACGTCCAGACTCGCATTGGAAAGCAGGGTCGCAGCGCCGGGATCGCTCCAGTCGTCAATCTGAACGGCGTCGCCGGGCTGGAGCGCGGCGCTCTTGTGCACCCGCCGCCCGTTTACGCGTACGCCCCCGCCGGCGATCAGCGCGCGCACGCGCTGGCGCGACGCGCCGGGAAGCGTCCGCGCGAGAAACACATCGAGGCGTTGCGCCGCGCTGTCGGCGGCCATCAGCAGATCGAGCATGCGCGAAATCGAGCCGATTAGTTGTTCGACAGACCCGGACGCAGTTGGCAGTCCACCTGGCGCAGGAACTCGGCGAACGGATGCGTGCCCGGGCTGCTGGCGAAGTAGGCTTTGCGCACGTAGTCGAGCGCGCTTGAGTAGCGCTCGAAGTTTTGCGACAGATCCTCAAATAGCAAAAAGCCTGCGCGGTAGAGTGCGGTATCGAGTTCAGACACCGCCTGGTAGGACCGTTGCCCGGTGGTGATGTAGTAGTTGAGATATCCACGCCGCTCGCTGTGACTGCGGAAGATCCCGCTCATGAACAGCGCGTAGTCGCCGATGTACTGGCGCATCTCACGTTCGCGCTCCAGCTTGGTCCGCTCGCTGGCTCCGGGCAACTCGATCATCGTATCGAGCAGTTTGTCCAAGCGCTCGCCTTCGATCGTGGTGAGCCGGAGCAAGTGCGCGCTGTCGGCAAAGTCGGCGAGGACGGTGCCGACGTGGTCGACCACCGGTGGTTCCGCCAGCTTGAGCTCCCAAAACGCGCGTTGCACGATGGTGTCGAAAAATCGCTTCAGCCGTTCCATGGATTGGGATTATAAAGACCCGGGCGGAGGTCGGCAATGAAATTCGAACGATGGCGCGCGGAGTTTCCGGCGAGCGAAGGGCTGATCCACTTCAACCACTCGGGTCGCGCGCCGGTGCCGCTACGCACGACGCGGGCGGTAAGCGATTTCATAGCCGAGGCGACCGTCGTCGACAGCGCCACCTATGAACGCTGGCAAGCCCGTACAACGGCGGTGCGCGAGTTGTGTGCGCGGTTGGTTGGAGCGACAGCCACGGAGATCGCTTTCATCGCCAATACCTCGACTGGACTCTCGCTGATCGCCTCCGGCCTCACCTGGCGCGCCGGCGACAACGTCGTCGCGGTCGACGGCGACTATCCCTCGAACGTCTATCCCTGGTGGGGGCTGCGTCGCTTCGAGGTCGAGACCCGCATGGTTGCACCGCGTAACGGTCGGGTCACGGTCGACGACATCCGCACGCTCGTCGATGACCGCACTCGCGTGGTTACCGTCAGCGCGGTCGATTGGCAGACGGGATTTCGTTGCGATCTTGCATCAATCGGCAGCTTCTGCCGCGAGCGCCGCGTCTTGTTCTGCGTCGACGGCATTCAAGCCGTGGGTGCGCTGCAGATCGACGTTGCGCGCGCCCTGATCGATTGCATGGCGGTGGGGGGTCACAAGTGGTTGCTGGCGCCCGAAGGCTGCGGCTTCCTCTTCGTCTCGCGTCGCGTGGTCGAGCAGCTGCAACCGTCGCTGCTGGGTTGGAACAGCGTCGTCGATCCCGACAACCACCTGCCGTATCATTTCGATCTGCGGCCGGATGCGACACGTTTCGAGTCCGGGTCGCCGCCACATCTGGGCGTCCACGCGCTCGGTCCCTCTCTCGAATTGCTCCACGAAGTTGGCGCGGCAGCGATCGAGGCGCGGGTCATCGATCTCACCGCGCAACTCGCCGCGGGGCTACGCCAGCGCGGTGCCGAGATCGTCAGCCCGTGGGGTGCGCGCGAGCGCTCGGGGATTCTAACGTTTCGCCTCGGGAGCGATCCGGCGGGTCTGGTCGACAGGCTCGATGCCCAGGGCGTTCTGTGTCGGTCGCGCGCCGGCGGCGTGCGCTTGGCACCGCACTTCTACAACAACGAACACGATATCGCGCGCTTCTTCGCCGTGCTTGACGCGGTATAGCGCGCGTGTGCCGGCTGCGTCCCGCGCAAATTTCGGGGCTCGCAAACGTCACTAGCATGCGATCTTCTCTGAAGGCGTAGGGGCGATGCATGCATCGCCCTCCGTCTTCTCCGCGGCAGGTACCCCAACCTTGATCTGCCATACCATGAGCGGCGGGGTTGCGGCGTGCCCGCACAACCTGCGGAGCAGGCATGTCCCACGGTGCCGTTCTTAACATCATTGCGAATGACGTCTTGGGAGGGCGAGGCTCCCGCCGAGCCGCCGCACCATCGCCGCGCCGCGGCTCGCCGGAAGGCTCGCCCTCCCGGATGCGCCCACCGATCGTTTGTCCCATCAGGGTTAGTTCGCGGGCGACGCATGCGTCGCCCCTACAGAGAACGGGACATCAGTAGGCAGGAACGGCATGAGAGCGCGGTGCCCGCGTAGCGCAGTAGCGCCGAGTCGGGCTTGAGTCGCTGCCGGAAACGTCGCAAGCTGCGACGGTGACGACAGGACAGTCGATAAGCCTTCCGCTCGATACGAGCGAACCAGTCCGCTTCGCCGCCGGCGAGTTGCGGCGCTACGTCGCGGCAATCACCGGCGTTGCGCCGCCCATCACCCCGGCGGCGGCGGCGGCCAACTCGCTGCGCCTCGGCGCAGAGCCGATGACGGGCATAGCAGTAGCGCGCGGGGGCGATGCCTTCGAAGTCCAGCCGACGACCGATGGTGCGGTGATTCAGGGAGCATCGCCGCGCGCCGTGCTCCACGGTGTTTACGCGCTGTTGGAACAATTCGGTTGCCGCTGGTCGCTGCACAGCCGCAACGAAGAGGTAGTCCCGCGCTTCGACACGCTGCCGGCCGTGCAATCGATCCGCTCGGCTCCGCGCTACAGCGTGCGCGGCTACAGCGCCGATATCATGACCTGGCACTACGGCGACTCCGCACAGTTCGCCGAGCACCTGGCCGCGGACTACGAGTTTGTCGACTGGATGGGCAAGTCGGCGGCCAACGCGTATCTGTTCATCCGCCATCCGTTTGACTCGCAACTGACGATCCCCGAGTTGTTGCCCGAATTCGCGCGCCGCGGCATCGCGGTCGAGTATGGCGGCCACGTCATCCCACTTCTGCTGCCGCGCGAGCTGTTCAAGGACCATCCGGAGTTCTTTCCGCAACGGGCCGGCGGCGAGCGTACGGAGTTCGGCAACTTGTGTACGGCGAACGCCACAGCGATGCATCTCGCCAGCGCGAATGCGGTGCGCTACGTGCGCGAGCATCCCGAGTTGAGCGTGCTGCACATCTGGGGTGCCGATCTGTGGGACGGTGGGTGGTGCCACTGCGCGCAGTGTGTCAGCGCGACGGTACAGGATCAGAGCCTGCGCCTGTGCAATGCGGTCGCCGGGGCCCTCGCCGCCGAGGGTGTAACCCGCCCGGTCTGCTACATCGCGTACCACGACACCATCGATCCCGACCTGCACGTGCGACCCGCGCCGGGCGTGTGGGTGGAGTATGCGCCGCGCGAGCGCTGCTACGGACATGCACTCGATGATCTGACGTGTCGCACCAATCGGCACTACCGCGAATCGCTGGAGCGCTATGTCGAGCTGTTTGATGGCCGCGTGCGCATCTTCGAGTACTACGCCGACGCGATACTGTTCTGTGGGTGCGCCGTACCATTGGCGGAGGTCATTGCGGCTGATCTCGACTACTTCCATCGCCTCGGCATTCGCGAGATTACCAATCTCCAGTTCGGCGCCTTCAGTCTGTGGGCGTATCCGACGAACTTCCTCGCCTACGCCGCCGCCACGCAGGCCGGCGGATGCGATGTGGCCCAGCTCCGCACCGGTTACGCGCAGCGATTCGGAACCCACGCTGCGCTGATGGCCGCCACGCTGGCTGAACTGGAAGCGATCATGCGCAACGTCGTCACGTTCGGCGACATCCGCCGACCGCCGACCAAGGCGGATGCGGTGCAACGATTGCGGCCACGCGTCGAGACGGCCACAACGCACCTCGCGGCGCTCGCCGATCGCTTGAAGTCAGCCGGTGACAATCCCGCGATCGCCGCACAACATGGTCTGCTGCGGTACACCAACGGGGTCTTACTCGGCGTCCTGCATCAGCTCGACAACCTACCGGCCGCCGCGGACTATGAGATGGCGATGGCGATCATGCGCGACATCGACCGCCGCTTCACCGGCTTGTGGGGTGCTGTCAATCTGCCCGTCATTCACGCGTATCACTCACACGCTTATGACACGCGCGCCAATCACGCACGCGAACCGAACACGCCCTGAGGTATCGTATGAGCGGTCGCCGCATCCGGATTCTCCTGCTCCTTCTGCTGGTCGTGCTAGTGGGCACGCTGCTGGCCCGTAGCTACCTGCTGCCCGCACGCGTCCCGCCGCAAAGCGTGTTGCTCCTCGAATTGGCGGGTGCCTACGCCGAAGCTCCGCCACCCGACGCGCTCGCACGGATCTTTCGTCGACACGAGCAGACGCTGCTCGACCTCGTCAGCTTGCTGCGCCGCGCCACCAAGGACGATCGAATCAAAGGCGTGGTACTGCGCGTCGGCAAGCTCCAAATCGGCTGGGCGAAGGCGCAAGATCTCCGTGAAGCGCTGGTGAACTTCAAGGCCAGCGGCAAGCGATTGGTGGCCTACCTCGAACAGGAGGTCAGCCAGGGCAATCTCGAATATTACCTGGCGAGCGTGGCCAGCGAAGTCTATCTGCCGCCCGACGGCAGCGCGCCCCTGACGGGGTTGTCCTCGCAGTTCTTCTTCCTCGGTGGCGTGTGGGAGAAGCTCGACATCGAAATGCACGTCGAGAAAATCCGCGAGTACAAGACCTTTGGTGACATGCTTGCGAACAAGTCGATGACCGCCGCGCATCGCGAGATGGCGAACTCGCTGCTCGACAGCGTCAATCAGCAATTCGTCGGCGGCATCGCCTCCGCCCGCGGTCTCGACGACAGCGCGGTGCAAGCGGCGATCAACGACTGCCCGATTACTCCGGATGCGTTTGCGAAAGCACACCTCAGCGATGGGACCAGATTTCTCGATGAGATTCGCGAGGACCTGGTCGGCCCACACGGAAAATTCCTCGACGCCGCCGACTACGAGCCGCGTGAAAGTGGTTTCATGGGGTTCGGTGGGCGCCCGACGCTGGCGGTGATCTACGCCAGCGGCGCGATCCAGAGCGGCGATGCCGGCCGCGGGCTGTCCGGCGATGGGGTGGGCTCCGACAATCTGGTCGAGGCCTTCGAAAATGCGGCGGCCGATGACGCTGCGCGCGCGATCGTGTTTCGCATCGATAGTCCGGGCGGGTCCGCGCTCGCCTCCGATCTCATCTGGCGCGCCACGCAGATGGCGCGGGCCAAGAAGCCGGTGATCGTGTCGATGTCGGACGTCGCCGGTTCGGGCGGCTACTACATCGCGGCGGGCGCGACGCAGATCGTCGCCCAACCGGCGACGCTGACCGGCTCGATTGGCGTGGTGATGGCACGGCCTGACATCCGCGGATTGCTCGCCAAGCTGGGCGTGACAACGGAAACGATCACGCGCGGGAAGTACGCGCGTCTCGAAGACATCGCTAGCGGTGTGACGCCCGACGAGCGTGCGAAGATGATCGGCGCGATGCAACACATCTACGATGTGTTTGTCGATCGCGTCGCCGCCGGGCGGAACTTGAGCCGCGAGCGCGTCAACGAGATCGGCCGCGGCCGCGTGTGGACCGGCGCGCAGGCGAAGGAGCGCGGCCTGGTCGACGAGCTCGGCGGCTTCACGCGAGCGATCGAGCTGGCGAAACAGGCGGCTGGCTTGCCGATCGATCAAGAAGTGCGGTTGGTATTCTACCCGCACCGCAAGAACGTGCTCGAACGACTGGCGAACTACGTCGAAACGCGGAGCACCATCGCACTACCGGAGTCATGGCAGCGCGCGCCGGCGGTGCTGGCCCCGCTCGATTTTCCCGACGGCACGATGCTGGCGTTGATGGCCGAGAATATCGCGATCCGGTGAACGTTCGATCCGGCTTTGGCGAGATGCCCCTCGATACACCGCGCCTCGATACGAAGTCTTCGACTTCTACTCGGCGCGGTTACTCGGGGAAACGGTCGTCCGCTCGCATTATTTCAGCACCAGGTTGCGCACCGAGATAGTCCCGTAGGGTGGGCATTGCCCACCATTCGTCGCAGGCATGCAGCCAGCCACCCGAATCGGACGGGGCGGTGGGCAATGCCCACCCTACGCGATGTCTCCGGAGTCCAACGCGGGGAACTCCTCGCGACGAAGACACGCAGCCCAGATACCCGCTACGGAATGAGCAACACCTTCCCAGTACTGCGACGCGACGCGATCTCGTCCAAGGCTGCCGCCGCTTCGGCGAGTGGCCGACTCGAGGAGATGACCGGCGTGACGGCGCCGCGCGCGTAGAGTTCAAACAGCGCATCCATCGCTTGCGGAATCCGCGCCGGATCGTGCTGACGGTACGCACCCCAGTGCAAGCCGACGATCGAGATGTTCTTCAGCAAAATTCGATTCGCCTGGATTGACGGGATGCGACCGGAAGCGAAACCAATCACCAACAGGCGGCCGCCGAAGGCGATGCACTTAGTCGACAGATCGAAGACATCACCACCGACCGGATCGTAGATGACATCTGCGCCGCGGCTACCGGTCGCCGCCTTCACGCGTTCCACCCACTCTGGCGTGCTGTAGTCGTACGCCTCTTCGGCGCCGTGGGCCTTGGCCACCGCGAGCTTTGCAGGCGAACTGGCGGTGGCGAGGACGCGCGCGCCGAGCGCACGGCCAATCTGCACGGCGGCGAGTCCAACGCCGCCAGCACCGGCGTGCACCAGCAAGGTCTCGCCCGGTTGTAGGTTGGCGCGGTACACCAAGCCGAAGTACGAGGTCTGATACACGACGCCGAAAGCGGCGCCGTGTTCGAACGTCATCGCGTCGGGCATGCGGACAACTGCGACCGCTGGTGCCAGCGCGACGCTCGCGTATCCACCCCAGCCGAGCATCGCGAAGACGCGATCACCGGGCTTCACGTTGTCGACACCCGCACCGACGGCGCGCACGACGCCGGCGACTTCACCGCCGGGCGAGAAGGGCAGGGGCGGGCGCACCTGATACTTCCCTTGCGCCATCAGGATGTCGAAGAAGTTACAGGCGCTCGCGCGCACGTCGATGCAAACCTGGCCGGGCCCGGGCTCGGGATCCGGCAATTCGACCAACTGCATGTCTCGCGGTTCGCACCAGTCGTTCACGATCATTGCGCGCATTGTTCCGAACCTCCCTAGTATCGTTTCTCACAAACAGATGTCCGGTCCCCTGTAGGGGCGACGCATGCGTCGCCCTCCGATTGCTCCACTGCGCAGAAGGCGGAGGGCGATGCATGCATCGCCCCTACGCTCAGAGCGGACGGACCGATTCGCCAAGGATCGATTCAAGCACGAGCGCACTTGCCTCTTCGAGTTCCGCGCAGGCGCGGAACGTCTGCGCCGCGAGCGGGCTCTGCGCGTGCTGCGCGAAGGCTCGCCAGGTGGCGGCACCGAGGCGCTCGCCCTGCGCTTGAATCTTGAATTGTTGATGCAGCGGCCGGTCCGCAAAGAGCGACCGGTTGATATCTTCCACGCCAGGATTGTTGGCAAGGATCTCACCTTGCGTGGCGGCGGCGTTCGGGAACAGCGCCTCAATACGGCGCGCGATCTCCTCTTCGCGATCAGCGCAGGCCATGAGCTGCGACCGCTGCGTGGGATCGGATAGAGCGCCCGCCCAGCCTCGATAGCGCGTGGCAGCCAAGCGCTCGGCGGCGGCGATCAGCAGCGGTTGCTGCGCCACCGGAACGTGCTGCAGCACGCGGCCGAGAATCTCGCCGACGTTGGGAAGATCGGATTCGTGGGAGGAAGACATCGGTAGCTCCTTTGGCGTAGTCGCACTGCGATTCGTGTACCCATAGCACGGTGGAAGCCGACCTCAACCGGAGCAACCGCGAGGATTTGACGCGTCGGCGGTGATCGGTTACTCGATGTGCGCTTTTCGCCCCCGTAGCTCAGGTGGATAGAGCACAGGATTCCTAATCCTGGGGTCGTGCGTTCGAATCGCGCCGGGGGCACTCTTCTCTGCAAGCGACACCCCGGGCGCATCTCGGCCCGCGCGATTCAGGAATCCGCCACCCAAATCGGCCGGTATCGACCGTTTGCGTAGACCGGACGCCCTAGCCTACAAACGCGTCCGAGGGTGATGACCGAATGGCGAAGCGATCACAGCAACTCGCGCCTATCGTTCTGCTCGGTGGGCTAATCCTGGCCGGCTGCACGGAGAGCGTGCGCGTGCGCGCCAATCCAGGCGCGATCATCTACGCGAACGGAGCTGAGATCGGTGCCACGGAAACGATCTACAGAGTGCCTTCCCTCAACGTGCCGAAGAGCGTCGGATTCGAGGCAAAGTCCCCTGACGGGACAACGCAGTACGAGGCCGCATTTGCTCAGCACTCGAGGGGCCGAGTTGCTGGGATGGTGTTCACGCTCGGAATACTACGACTGTTTCGCACAAGCGCAACGTTGCCGGATAGAGTGGACATGCGAACGGTCGCCGCGACCGACGCCTCGGATCGGGAGCAACGCTGCCGGCATGATTGCGAGTCCGAACGCTTTACGTGTCTTGCTGGTACGAAGGATGAGACCGTTGCGCGAAGTTCGCTGCCGAGTGCCGCGGACTGTGCCGCAATCAGGAGCCGCAGTCCCCGACTACATGGGGCGTGATCTGGACGACGCACTGAAGCGGATGAGCAGGGAAGGGGCAGCAGAAACACCTTTCGCGTTGCATGGCGATCAGGGATGCGCCACCAAGTCATCCATCGCTTCGATCGGCACGCCTGGATTGTTCGTGTAGTAGCGGTGCAGCATCACGAACATCACCGCCGTTCCGATGAGCGAGAGCAGAATGGCGGTCTGCAGCGGCAGGCCGGACGCGATCAATCCCGCCGACGTGAAGCACCCGGCCACGTTGCCGATGTCCCAGCCGCCCTCAGTGGCGACGTGAAACCGCAACACGCAGGGCGAACGCTTGGCCTGTGTGTAGACGGATGTCATCAGCACAGGAACGTAGAGGCATGCGCCCAGAGGGCTCAACGCGTTGGCCGCAACCGCCAGCGCGGGACTGCCGGCGGCAATAGCTCTGAGCACGATCATCGCCGAGAAGATGCCCACCGCGATCCACACCATCCGCACGCCGTGGCCCGCATCGATGTATCGCCCCAGGATCATGCCGCTGATCGAGCCCACGATCGCGGCAATGGCCAACGCGCCGCCATAGTTGAGCAGGTTCTCACCGAGCGATTCGAACAGCGCGATCTGCCAAACGAACTCGACTCCGGCCGCCACCCATCCGTCGGCGACGAACAGTGCCGTACCCTGCGGCGCGGCGCGGAAGCCGCCCGCCACGTGCCGCTCGACACTGACATTGGGCGTCCAGAGCAGCGGCAGCGCGCCGATCATGACGATGACGGCACTCGCGTCGAACGCCGCACGCGGCCCGAACGTCACCAAAAGCCAGCCGGTCACAAACGGGCTGAAGATGCCGACGATGGTCCCGGCCGCCATTCGCACGCCGACCTGCGAGCCGCGATGCTGGTCATCGCCGAGCGTAGCGAAATAGGCGTGATGACTCGACCAATAGAAGGTGTCGCCAATGGCGCTGGTGACGACGAGCGCGTACAGCACGGCCCCGATGCCGGTCACCTCGGCGAGCAGCGGATACTGGAGCGCGCTGAGCAGCGTGCCGGTGACGAGCGTCTGCCTGAGTCCCCAGCGGGCCGCGAACCCGATGACCACGGGACGGATGCAGAAACGAGTCGCCTGAATGAGGCCGATGGCAACCAGCGCCGCCGGTACGGACATGCCCGCCTTCACCAGATAGACGGCGAAGAATGCCGCGCCGCCCGAAAGCGCGATGGAGTGAATGGCGTAATGGAAATTGAAAAGGTTGACGGCGTTGTTGCGAAAGAAAGCCATGGGGTGTCCGGCAGAAATGGATTGAATTGACACCCGTCGGCGCGGTCAATCCGCCGCCGCAAACGCCGGAGCGAATCGACGCAGTTGATCGCCACTCGATTCGGGACAAATCCTCACGCGTCGCCGGGGCTCGCGCGTTCGAATCGCACCGGGGGCAGTTTTCTCTTCGAAACGATCTCGAACGCGCGCGCTACTGGCAAGAGCAGTTGTTGCCGTTGTCTGACCCGCTCGTTCCGCCACAGCCGCCGCATGAGCAGTTAGCCTTTTGCGGGGTCTGACAAGTGATCTGACATCCGGCGCTGCTGTAACCGCTATCGCGGCAATTCACCGGCGAACAATTGCATGACGTGCTCGTGCTGTTACCGCCGCCGTCGTTGTTGTCGTTGCCATCGTTCAGGCGGCGATCACCCAGCCGTCCGCCCAATGGCCGCCCTTCAATCGCGACGGCAATGCTGCGACTATCGTGGGGAGTGGAAAATAGCCGCGCGCCGTCTCTAGCGGGCAGCAGCGAGGCCACGGCTGCGCGCTGGTACATCACGGCCGCGAAGATCATCACGACGAGGATCGCTGGCTTCATCGCCCATCTCCTTTGCTGTTTGCGGATATCACGGGGTCGACGGAGCTGTCGACCGTTTCCTACTACGGCAGCATCAACCGACCGTGCACGTCGCGGAAGAGCACGGCTTGTGACAGCAAGTTCGAGCCGATGGCGATTTGCAGGTTCATCGTCGCTGCGACGTTCGTCAGGTTGAGGCCGCGTCCGGATACTGTGAAGGTGTAGCCGCTGCCACTGCGAGCTTTGGCGATGCGCACGCTGACGCCGCCGTTGGTCGGGATGGCGGCGAGGCCGGTCACTCTCATGGCGCCGCTGCGATCGGGCGCGAGGGTAGCAGCGGCCACCGGCATCGAGAAGACCATCCCTTGGGGTCCGCTCACGTCAATGGTGACGGCGTCGTTGGCAGGGTCGAGATCGAGTCCGGCGGGCAACTGGAAGATACCGCTGACAGAGAGATAGTCGGAACCCACGGTGCGCCCGAAGCGAACCATACCGCGCTTGACCAGGAGTCCGATACCCGGGGTCACATCGACGCGGATCTCGGTGCTGGTGGTGTGATTCCCCGCCGCATCGTACGCGGTCGCGCGCAATCGGTGTGAGCCGGCGGTGAATCCCGCCGTGTCCCACGCAAAACCAAACGGCGCTACGGTGGCGCTCGCGTAGAAATGGCGATCGACTTCCAGATCGACGCGAACCACGCTGGCGTTGTCACTGGCGCTCACATCGACTGGAACCAGGCCGGAGACCAAGCTGTCCTTCGCCGGGTTGAGAATGTCTGCGGTCGGCGGCGTGAGATCTGGTGCGTGGCGGATCACGGTACCGGGCACCAGTGCGGCATAGGCATCGACGCGGCCGAAGCCGGCGTAAGGATCCCAACCTGCCGTGGCGATGTCCACCGCGTTGGCTGTCATGCGGGCCACTGCAGCGGTAGCCGGCATGCTGGGGTTCGCGCCGAGCAAGAGCGCGAAGGCGCCGGAAGCGACTGCCGCAGCGGGCGAGGTGCCGGTGACGCCGGCGTAGCCGCCACCGGGCACGGTGGTGAGAATGCCGACACCGGGTGCGGCGAGCGAGACATCAGCTCCATAGTTCGAGAAGACCGCGCGCCGATCGCGCGCGTCAGAGGCGGAAACCGCGACGACGCCATCGCAGGCGGCGGGGTAGAGCGGATCGGCAGTACCGTAGTTGCCGGCGGCGGCGACAACGACAACGTCGTGCGCCCGCGCGTAGTCGACGGCGCTCTGCAACGCCGGCGATGCGTCGGATCCGCCGAGGCTCATGTTGATGACCCGCGCACCGTGATCAACTGCGTAGGCGATGCCTTGGGTGATTGCGCTGTATGACCCCGACCCGTCCGCGCCAAGCACCTTGACCGGCAGCACCGGACTGTCGGGCGCGATGCCGGTCACGCCGATGCCGTTGTCCGGTTGCGCCGCGATGATCCCCGCCATCGCAGTGCCGTGTCCGTTGTCGTCGCTGGCATCGGTATCGTCGTTGACGAGATCGTAGCCATTGAGCACGTGGCCGAGGAGATCCGGATGCGCGGCATCGACACCGGTATCCAGGACGGCCACGACCGACGCGATAGAACCCCGCGTGAGCGTCCACGATTCGAAGGTGTTGATCTGGATCGCACCCCATTGCGCATACGCCAGCGGATCAGTGGGCAGTGCGGTCGCATGCGCGACGTGGTCTTCCTCGACGCTGATGAAGGCGCCGGAGCGGCGGAGCGCAGCCAACGCGCTCCGCAGCGCAGGCTGTGGGATGTCGACGACGCTGGTATCGAGTCCGACGATATGGCCGCGTATGCGGGCGCCGTAGTGCGCCAGCAGCCGCGCGCGACGGCTCGAAGACAAACCCGCGCGCGAGCGCAGCAGCACGCGTGTCGAGTCAGTGGCCGTTGCCGTGGCACTAGTCGCTGCGAGCAGCAGCGCCCCACCCACCAACACGCGCAATGAATGATTGTGCCCCCGTGCCATCTCGCTGCACAGAGGGCAAGGCACATGCCAGTCGCTCGATTGGTTTGGGCGCGGGCGCGCAGCCATCGCGCGGCATGTGGCGCGTCGACTTCACAACTTAGCGTGAAATTTTTATCGCGTGTAGATGTTTGATCTACGTTGCGGCACAGAACGTAGCGCGGATATCAACATGGCGTCTGCAATGGACAACGCTCGGGCACCGTTCATTCTGATGTATCGCGAACGGTGATGCCGTACTTGTCGAGACGGTAGCGCAGCGCGCCGCGGCCCATGCCAAGCAGGCGCGCGGCGCGGCTGAGGTTGCGCCCGGTGCGTTCGAGCGCTTGCAGCAACAGGCTGCGTTCCACGTCGTCCATCTTGAGGCCGTCGGACGGAATCGAGATGCCCTCGGATTGCGGCGGGTGCGGACGCTGCAATTGGTCCTGCGGAAAATCGGCCTGCGTGATCAGGTTGCCGCGGCTGACGATGACCGCGCGCTCGATCGCGTTGGCGAGCTCGCGCACGTTCCCGTCCCACGGTGCCTGCATCAGATAGTCGACGGCATCCTGCGAGAAGCCGGGGAGGTCCTTGCCGGTTTCGCGCGCCAGGCGGCCGAGGATGTGCATGCCGAGCGGAAGAATGTCGTCGCGCCGTTCGCGCAGCGGCGGGATGTGAATGGCAAAGACGTTGAGGCGAAAGAAGAGGTCCTCGCGGAACTGCTTGGCTTGCGCGCGCTGGCGCAATTCGGCGTTGGTCGCTGCGATGAGGCGAGCGTTGACGCGGACGGGGCGCGTGCCGCCCACCGGCAGCATCTCGCGCGTCTCGATCACGCGCAGCAACTTGGCTTGCGCGGTGATCGGCATGTCGCCGATCTCATCGAGCAGGAGGGTACCGTGTGCTGCTTGCTCAAGGAGGCCGGATTTCCGGCGCTCGGCGCCGGTGAACGAGCCGCGCTCGTGGCCGAACAGCTCGCTCTCCATCAGGGTTTCGGTGATCGCCGCGCAGTTGAGCGCGAAAAATGGGCCGGAGCGGCGTGTGCTGTTGTAGTGAATCGCGCGCGCCAACACTTCTTTGCCGACGCCGCTCTCGCCGCTGATGAGAACGATGACGTCGCGCTGCGCCGCCTCGGCCGCGAGAGCCAGCACCTGCTGCATTTGCGGCGAGCGGCCGACAAGCTGGGAGAAGTCGTATTTCTCCACCACCTCGCTGCGTAGGCGGCGATTCTCGGCGACCATGTGACCAACGTCGATGCCCTTTTCAACCAGCGCGAGCAGCACTTCGCGTCGAACCGGACGGGTGAGGAAATCCATCGCGCCGGCTTTCATCGCTTCCACCGCGCGCTCGACCGAACCGTATGCCGTCATCACGATGACCTGGGCGTTGGGTTCGAGCCGGCGCAGCTCTTTGAGAAGCGTGATGCCGTCCATGCCCGGCATCTGCAGATCGATGACGGAGAGGTCGATGGGGGTCTTGCGGAAGAGGTCAAGCGCTTCGGCGCCCGACTCGGCCACGTGGACGGTGTAGCCGACCTTGCCGAGGGAGAGGCGGAGCAGGCGGCGGTTGTCGAGGTTATCGTCGACGACGAGAATGGATCCTGTGCTCATGTGGGCCGCACTCACATGTAGCAATGAATTCGATCGCGAACAACGTGGTAATTTTTGCGCGACAACGCGCCGCGCGATTGCTGGGCGTGCCCGACTACTTGAATTCTTCGGTGAAGAGCACCTGCTGCACGTACACGAAGCGCGGTGAGAGCGGGGGCAGGTTCGCCGCATTGTTGAATTCTGCGTCGTAGTCCCAGTTGCGCAGCGGCGGTGAGTACATTTGATTGTTCCACAAGCCGGTCACGTGCTGTGGATTGCCCAGGCTAACGAACGAGCCAAGGTAGTTGAAGTTGATGTTGCCCCAATTTTCGTTGAAGCGGGGATAGTTCTCCAGGCCGCCGTTGTACGTTGCCGTGCCGCCATTTGGCGTGGTCTCATCAACACCACCCAGGAAGGCGGTATTGATCGTTGTAGCGGTCGCGTTGCGGTTACCGCTACCATTGTCATCGATAGATTGCCGGTCGTTGGTGTGCACGCCGGCTCCCGGATTGGCCGCCGCTGCCCACCAGTTGTTTGAGAGCACGTTAATCGAATCACCCAAAATCGCGGCCGGCTGCTTGCCGGCGGCGATGGTGGCAAAACTATTGTAATCGCCTTGGACGTAGACCGCTTGATCGCTCACGACCGTAATCCCGGTCGGATCCGAACCCATCGCTGGAAAGGGGAGGGTGTTCGAGCCGAAGATGCGCACCCCATAGCGATTTGAGGCGAGACCGGACTCGGGGCCCTGCACCGAAAGAAACAACACGATTCCGCCGTCAGTGCGATCGGCGGGGTCGAAGAAGCGGCCGTTCGAGGGTAACGTCTGGTTGTAGGCGAGTAGATCCCGTACGTCGAGATTGAGGAGGTACATCCACTTACGCTCGCGGAAGTTGTAGAAGCCCCCGCGACGGTAGTCGGTGGCGCCGGTGGCGACCATTGTGGTGCCGGTACCGTAGACTCGATTGTCGCTGGCGAACGCGGGACTGTAGCAGACCGCGGTCGCATTGAAACACCCGAAAGCTGCCACGTGACCGTCGTCACAATTGCATCCGGCAGCGCCACCGAGGATCGGGCGGTCGGTGTAAAACAGCGGGCGCGTGCTGTTCGCCGGTCCAAACGAGCTGTTCGTGGCCATGAATGCTGTCAGGAGAGCCGTCTTCGCAACATCCTGTGTACCTGCGGCGTTCTGCACCTCGATGGTGAACTGATTTGGGGGAACGCTTCCAACTAGTGTGTTGTCCAAATTGAGGACTATCCGAAGATCAGCCTTTGTCCAGTACACGCCGCTGCCGCGCGCCGCGATATCGGGATCGGGAACCGAGATGCTCTCCAGCTGACTGGCCATGCTTCCCTTCCATTGAGCGACTTCGGCGGTGGGAACCTTGCGGGTACCGCCGGCGCTGCTCACGCCAGCGGGCGTTGACGGCGCGCCGGTGCAGTTCAGGCCGAGTGGGTCGAGATAGCCCGCCGTCGGCTGGAACGGGGAGGCTAAGTCTTCGAGTTTATCGACCGTTACGGTGCCAGGGTTGTCGCACGAGTTGGCGCGTTTGCGGCCGCGGTACATGTCGCCCTTGGCGCTGACTTGCACGTTCGGATTGGTTGCGGTGTCGGAGATGGTGAGGCTCGCGTTGTCGGCGCTGAGATAGAGATCGCCGTTGGTATGGACACGACCGTGCAAGTTCATGTCGCGGCCAGGGGCGATTTCCAGGTCCTTCTTGTAGAACGCGACGAACTGGAAGATGGGAATGTACCCGACTTTGAACTCAGCGTTGACGCGCGCTTCGACGTCGCTACTCGATGACGCCGTAGAGTTCGCGATATAGTCGTACTCCTGCGAGTTGAGGCCGCCGAACAGTTGCCCCGGCGGAATGATGATCACGGGCGCGGCGCCGCTTACGTACGCTGTTACGTCGCTGATCTGATAGTTCACGTTGCGCGAGCCGATAGAAATCGAGTGCGCGGCGAAGTCAGACCCGGTCGGCACATTGAAATTGAGGAAGATGTTGCGATAGTCGCCCATGCCGCGATTGAGGCCGGACTCGGCCGCGTAGAAGCCGGTAGTAGTGCGTTGGTACGCCCCGCGCAAAGCCGTATCCATGTTGGTCGAGGTGTTGAGCGCCACGGCCAAGCCCATCAGCATGGCCAAGATCATCATGACGGCGACCAGGGCGACGCCGGATTCGCTTCGACGATGGAGCGAAGACATCTGTAGCTCCTCAGCCGGGTAGCAAGTTGCGCGGTTTCGCGGAAACCGTGCGCGCTACCCGATAGTATTGGCCGGTGCTTAGCGTGCCGCGTGAACGGGCCGTGAGGGTGATAAAGATCTGGTTGACCAGAGCGAACTCCGTGTTGTTGGCCGGCACGTCGACTACGTCGCAACCGGCGGCCGAGGAGCAATTGCGCGCCAACTGGTACTGGAGCTGAAGATTCTCGATGCCGATGGCAAATGGTGTGGCGGTGGCACCATTGACCCCGAGCGCTAGCACCGGCAACGAGGGATTGCTGTTGTCAACCTTGTACTGCCGCTCATCAACAGCATAGACACCAGCGCCAGCCGGGTAGGCCGACGAAAGCGTGGTGCCCTTTGTCAGGGTATTGCCCGCTGTGTCGACGCCGGTGAGGTTGAAGAGTTCCCCAGAGAGGCAATTGTTGTTGCAGATGTAGACGCGCATGGTGCTGGTGAAGCCGCTCGCGACCTGCACCGGGATTGTCGCGGTCGAGGTCGCGATGTCGGCTATCGTCACGGTCCGCACGCAGGTTTCGTTGGGACGGACCAACCCAGTGCGAGTGACGATCTGATCCGTACCCGAATTGACGCTATCCAAGGTGACGAAGTCGCCGGTGACGGGTAAGCAAGCCCCACCCAAGCGGAGATCGCGGACCATCTCGTCCATCGAGGCGCGCAAGCCTTGCAGCGTCTCAGTACGAACGATCTGATCAGTAATCGTGGTGCGCGCTGCGACGAAGAACGCGCCGGCCACTGCCATGGCCATCGAGATGATGACGGTGGCGACGAGCAACTCTACCAGCGAGAAGCCGCGGCTACCGTTTGATGGCTGTATAGATTGCATTGATCGTATAGGTTTGGGCCCCGGCCGGCTCCGTCCAACTAACCTTGGTGGCGATGGCCTTCATGCCGTCGGCGGGAGAGTCGTCGGTGACCGTAGTGGCGATCGTGTAGGTCATGGCGGCAACAGTTTGGCTGGAAGTGCGATCGTCGATCTTGCTGTAATCCAGACCACGCAGATCTTCGAGTTCGCGCTCGGCGAGGGCGATCGCGGTGGTCCTCGTCATGTTGGTGCCCTGCATCCGGATCTGCCGCATCAGCATGTCGCCAACCGCACTCGCGGTGAGGCCGAACAGCGCCAGCGCGACCAGCGATTCGATGAGCGTCGATCCGCGGTGGTTGGTTCTCAGGCTAAAGTTCATTGACTTGCCCTGATGGCCACACTTGCAGCGACTTGGTGACGCTGAAGCTGTCCTGCACGTCGAGTTGTTTCACCGCGCTCAAGCCCGTCGCCAGGCCGCGCGAGTTGAACTCGATGGTGGTGCTGACCGACGTGGATTTGAACTGCGTCCCGACCGGGACCGTGATGGTCTGCGCTACAAAGGCGCTATCGGCGATCCACGTCCCAGATCCTGCCGGGCTTTCGAGCATGCGCGTCATCTTGATGGTCGTCGTCGTCGGTATGCTGATTTGATAGTGAATGCTCTTGGTAATGGCGTTCGAGCGAGCGATCCGCAGATTAGCGATTGCGATGCGCTGTGCGGTGACGACATCGACCCGGCGGGCATCGAAGTGCGGCATGGCGATCTTCGCGACTATGGCGAGGATCGTAAGGGCAGTCATCAACTCGATCAGCGAGTAGCCGCGCGCGTTGGCTGTCCAAAATCGCTGTCTCTGGTTGCGCGCGTGCACTTTCGGCCACCTCTTGCGCGGCAAACGACGCAACCTCTGTGCCCTCAGCGTACACGCAATCTCTGCGGCTCGATGGCGAGGTCGGCCTCGCATCAATCAACGAGATCGGCGCCATGGCTTTGGCGATCGTTACGAAGATGCCGCCGGAGTGCCGCGCCTGGGCTTGGCCTTCACGCCCCGGGCGGTGTAAGACCGCCCATCGGCCGGCTTGGGGCCGAAGAGGTCGAGGCCAAAGAGGCTGTGGTTGTGGATAACGATTGGAGCAGACACTGGATTCGGGTCATCGCCCCCGCGTACTGTCTAGCGCTGGCAGCGCTCAGCGGAGCGGTTGCGCTCAGCCCGATCGTGTTGAACTGCGTTGCGCTCTCGCATGGCGAACGCCTTGCGATTGGCGGCCTGGCGGTACTGCAGCTTCTGACCGCGGCCGCGGTGCAAGCGGAGCGCGGCGGCGCGAATGCGATCGTAACCCTCGCGTTGATTTCGACGACGGCGTTGAGCGCCGCCCTGGCACCGGTGTCGCGACTGGAACCGAGCGGCGTGCTCCTGCTGCTGACCGGGCTGTTTGCGGTGTCGGCGCTCGTCGGGCCGGCGGTCGGGATCACGGCGGTCTGCGGCAGCGCAATCGGCACCGCGATCGGCCTCATGTGGATGGCTCCGGTCCTCGACAGCACGACCTTCATGCTCAGCATCGAAGACAGCTACCGCGGGGTTGGCGTCGAACCGAGCTGGCTCTCGTTCAACGCGGCCCTCGCGGTCACGTCGCTGACAATCTTGATTGCGGCGGTACCGGTGGCGCTGGCTGAGCGCCAGCGTCGACTGCGCGAGTTGATGCAACGCGAAAGTGCGCTTGATCGGATCGTTCGCGGTCAGGGTGGCCTGGGTGTGGATCAACGCGATACCGTGGTGGCGACGCTTGCTGATCCGCGCTGGGCGCTGTTCGGTATGGGGACGGTGGAGTGGGGGACCATTCGCATCACTACCGTGCGCGCACCGAGCGATGCGCCACAGTGGCGCGGCATCGCGCAGTCGTTGCGCGATGCGACCGCTTCGCTCACTGATGTCGGCAATCCGCTGGTGCAAGCCGCGCGGCAAGCGCAGCCAATAGCAATTGCCTCGTGGGTCGATCTGCTTCACGGCATATGGCGCGACATCGATCGATCGCAACTCAAGGGTGAGGCGGCCGCGCGCGGCGGCGGATGGGTCATTCCCTTTGGAGCGGGTGTGGAGCGTGGTGTGCTCTTCGCGCTGAGCGCGGGACCTGCAGCGGACTTTGGCTGGCTCGAGGAAATGGCGGGCGCGCTAACCATGTTGCATCGCCCGGTAACGGCGCCGGTGACATGAGAGTCAGCACGGCTGCGGTGTCGCTGTTCCTGATTTGTGCGGTGGTGGCGGGCGCGGAACCGCGCACCGACTTTGCGGCCGGCCTGGCGGCTCTGTCGCAGCGTGACTTCGGAGCCGCTGAGCAATACTTTCGCGCTGTGGTCACGACCGATCCCAGTGCCCACGAAGCGCACAACAACCTCGCCGTCGCCTGCGCCGGACTCGGGCGCGACGACGAGGCGGCTGAGGAACTCCAGGCGGCAGTGCGATTGCGTCCCGACTACGAGCGCGCGCGCCGCAACTTGGCGGCGGTATATGTGCGACTGGCGGCGAAGCAGTTGCTGGCCGCGGCGGAACACACCGAGGGAACTCGGCGGCAAGCCCTCGCCGCCAACGCGCGGGATCTGTTGGCGGCAGGCGCGATCGCTGGCGCCAGCGATCTGGTTGCACGCGCTGACGGGCTGGCTGCATTCGTGCCCACTGCCACGGCGACTCCCGCGGACCCGACGGCAGTGCCCACGCTCACACCGATGATCTCACCGACGACGATCCGACCGAGCGCGACCACGACGCCGACGGAGACACCAACCTCACCGGCTACGGTGACTCACGCGCCGCTGAACCCCACAACGGCGACGCCGGTAGTGGGCATCTCCGTACCGATAGTGATCGAACCCATCGGCGCGTACGCACTGGTGGTCGACCCCACCATGCGTCTCGCCACATTGTATCGGCGCGATACCAACAGCCTCGTCCTGGTCGGCAGCTGGCCAATCACGGTGCGGGGGCGAGTCGGCGTGGCTCCAATGCTTGCGATCACCCGTCGCAGCGAATGGAGCGTCCGACTTGCGGACATGCAAACGCAGCGCAGCACGGAGTGGACGATTGAATCCGCCAGCAAGGCAACCAAGGATTCCGATGCGGTGCATCTCGCAACCACCGACTTCCACGCCGCCACCGGCGGCTTGGTACCGGGCCGCGACGTCGTGCTCGTCCTGCTCGACAATGCGATCCCGTCACTCAACGTGGCGATGGGGACGACTCTGCGCGAACAAGTCGAGAGCTGGATCGATCGTCAACGTCCGAAGACTGCGGCCGGCGGCCGGGCGCAGATTGTGGTAACGGCGGTTGGCGATGTCGCAGCGACGGAGTTCGAGTGGGCGAGCGAACCCGTCGGACCACGCAAACGAACGCACTTAGTGTGGCGACGCCAGGTGGACGGAACGTGGGAAGCAGCAGCGGGAGACTCTAGTCGGCGAGATCCGCCAGCTCGACCGCTCGAATAAACAGCGCCGCACCCCACAATGCGCCGCCCTGGTCGCGCAAGCCGACGCCGGCCAACTCGAGCACGGGGGTCGGCCGCGCGGCGGCGTGGACGCGGCGGCTGGCGACTAGCGAGTTGGCCGCGAGATCTTGCAAGAGCGCGGCGGCCTCCGCTTCTCCATTGTCGAACAGCGCGTGCAACATCTGCGACTGCCGGTCGGGGTGGATTCCGAGCACGCTGCGTGCCCCATCGCTCATTGCAGCGCACTGCCCGTTGGCGGCGGTCACGATCCAGCCGGCGGCATAGTCGGGGCGATCCAACAAGGCGCGCAGCACCGGTCCGCCGGCAAGCGGGAGCAGACTCGAGGCGGCCGCGCGCAAGTTGGCGCTGATGTGTGCGGCGCGGTAGAGGCGTACCCGCTCGCGTACGGCGAGCGCGGCCGCTGCACCCGCCAGCAGCGAGAGGATCACCAGGGCCCACGTTGTCATAGTCGGCGCGCCAACACGGACTCAGCAACGGTGTCGCTGATGGCAAGGCACTGTTCGCGCACCAGCGGTAGCCACGGCACCGCCGTCTGGCTGGAATCTCTTCCGATCGCGAGTAAGCAGCGCGTTGCGACCAGACGCGCCTTGACCGCGGCGCTCAACGGGCCGGCGACGCTGCCGATGGCTTCCCGAAGCCGTTCCGCATCGGTCGTCTCCCGCAGAGCGCGCACGATGCTGCGCCGCGCCGCGACCGGGTCGAAGTGGGCGAGCAGATCGAGCCGGAGCACGCGCAGCCCGGGCCAGCGTTGCGGCAAGGCGTGCGTGCGGCCGCTGCGGCGCCCGCGCGCGTCAACGAGGAGAGCCGGACGGGGCAGGGCGGCTCGCTCATCCGCCAGGGTTGCGTGCGCGATGCGCCGATAGTCGCAATCGCGTTCGAGCAAAACCGCCAGCGTCTCGGCAACGCTGTCGCTGTCGCACAGGCCGTAGACGGGTGCGGCGAGCATGGACCTTCTTTGACATCGCCGATTGCCGGACGCAAGCGCGCGTTGGCGTGTGCGGGCATGGGGTGTATAAGCCGGCGACCATGACGGCATCGGACGTTGTAGCCGACCCCGAGGCGCACCTCGCCCCGTACGCGATGCGCAGCCGCGATAGCCGCGGCCGCCAATATCCCGAACCTGAGCATCCGTTTCGGCAGGTCTTTCAGCGCGACCGCGATCGCATCATTCATTCCGTCGCGTTCCGGCGCCTCGAGTACAAGACCCAAGTGTTCGTCAACCACGAGGGTGACTACTATCGCACACGTCTGACGCACACGATGGAGACGGCGCAGATCGCGCGCACCATCGCGCGCGTGCTGAGTCTGAATGAGGAACTGGCTGAGGCCGCCGCGCTGGCGCACGATCTCGGTCACACGCCCTTTGGGCACGCCGGCGAGCGAGTGCTCGATGAACTGATGCAACCGTACGGCGGCTTCGAGCACAACGCACAAAGCCTGCGCATCGTCGACTGGCTCGAGGAGCGCTATCCGACGTTCCGCGGACTGAATCTCTCGTGGGAGTTGCGCGAAGGCATCGTGAAGCACTCGCCTCCATACGATCGGCCGCTGGCGCGCGACTTCACTCTGGGCACCGCGCCATGTTTGGAGATCCAGATCGTCGACTACGCCGATGAGATCGCCTACAACAGCCACGACATCGACGATGGATTGCAGTCGGGGCTGCTCGATTCCGAAGAGATAGAAGCGGTGGCGCTGTGGCGCGAAGCCATCAGCGAAGTGCGCGCGCGTTACCCGCAGGCCGATGAGCATGTGGTGCGCTACCAAGCGATCCGCCGGATGATTGATCGCTGCGTAACTGACCTCATTGAGGCGTCGCGGCAGCGCATTGATGTGCATGGCATTAACAGTGTCGAGCACGTGCGCCAGCATGGCCGGCCGCTGGTCGGGTTGTCGGAGGCGATGGAAGCGCGCCGGCTGGAGCTGAAGGCGTTCCTCATGCAGAAGCTGTATCGTCACCATCGCGTGGTGCGGATGATGATCAAAGTGCAGCGCGTCCTTGCCGATCTCTTCAACGCCTACATGAAGGCACCCGAGCAACTGCCGCCGCACATCCTGCGTCGCAGCACGCAGGGCGAAGCGATCGCACGGGTGGTCGCGGACTACATAGCCGGGATGACAGATCGCTTCGCCCTCGACGAGCACCGCAAGCTGTTCGATCCGCAGGAGCGCGTGTAGTCGGGCCAGATCTCGAATGTCCGATAAGGTACGTTATGGAACCTCGTGGGGCGATTTTGTTGCAATCGACACCCGGTCGGTGTACCCTCCATAAATGCTGACGATTTGGATTTCTGCCCCTTCATGGCGGGTGCGCGATGATTCGCGGGCGGCTGCCGTTCGGTTCCATGCGTGGCTTGCCACGTTTGGGGGGTCTGATGGAGCGAGTTGACGGATTCCCGGTCTTTTACCTCGGCGAAAGTATTGCGGGACTTTTTTTGCAGCTCTGGCCGGACCGGAAAATCTCTGAGGTGGTGGCGGCTGCGAATGCGGCAAAGTATGCACTGGAGTTCTTCCTAAGCGAACAGTTCGTGAGGATGAAGCTCAGCAAGGATTCTGGCCGCGAACTGCTCGCTGCGGTCAATGTCATCTTGGAACAGGCCAAGGAACCGGACCTGCTTTTTTCGGAAGCCCATGTCATGAGCTTCGGTGTGGCAGTGAACAATTTCCGGTCTGTGCTTTCCGTGGAGTTCCCTCGACTGAACGTGTTTTTCGTATCCAGCCGTCGTGCTTGGGATACAGATATTTTCCTGGATGAAGCCGAGAATATCCTCTCGGACAGGGCGCGCGCGACGCTGACCGCTACGTCACTTCGTGACGTTCGAGAAGCGGGTCGTTGCCTTCTATTTGGATTGCCGACGGCAGCGGGGTTTCACATTTTCAGAATGTTGGAGACCTTCGTTCTGGAGTATTTTCCCGTCATTGATGTGTCGATTCCCGAAGAAAAGAAGCGCAGTCTCGGAAACTATCTCAACATTATATCTGAGCATGGCGCGGATAAGGACCTCGTTGCGGATCTTCGGACAGCGAAAGACGGACATCGAAACAGACTGATGCACCCGGAGAAGGTATTGAGCCAACCGGAGGCAGAGAATCTCATGGGTCTGGCCGAACAACTCGCGGACCGTATCGCAGCCGATATTACTCGATTGGAATTCGAGAAGCGGGCGCGCCTCAAAGAAACACAGACCAAGCCAGACAACGGCTAGGATGGTCGAATGGCCTTTGCCAGCGCCTTATCAAACTTCTTTAGGTCCGCGTTTCGAAGCGACTCGCGCAGCGCGTCGTCGCTGGCGCGCTGCTTTGCCGTGATCGGCTTTGCGTCTGGGCGCTTTCGGATTCTCGGCATGGTGGAACTTTAGCATGTCCACCGACTTCGGGCTATTGGCTGCACGTCGCAATCAGGTCGGCGAACACGTCCGGGTTGTTTCGGTTGTTGAAGCGATAGGAGAACTCGTTGAGGTACAACGGCAGGTAGTCCTTGCTGACGTGGTGGAAGCTCCCCATGATGCCGCGCTTGAGCAAGGACCAGAACGATTCGATGTTGTTGGTGTGGACGATGCCGCGCACGTATTCTTGCTGGCCGTGGTTCACGGTCTGGTGCGGCATGTCTTGGCGCACGTAGTTGTAAGCGTGGTTTTCGTCGGTGACGACCAACTCCACCTTCTCGCTCACCACGTCGTCAACGAAGCTGGCGAGAGTAGGCGCGTCGGTGTCGCCAATGACTCGGCAGACTACGTTTCCCTTGCGGGCAATCGCCCCGATCACGCCGACCTTCTTGTAGCCAATCGCTCTGCCGTATGGCCGTGGTCCGGCCGCTTGCCGAACCGCGCCGCTCTTCTTGTTCTTGTGGCGGTTCCGGTCCTTGCCACCGATGTAGGTCTCGTCGACTTCGACCACGCCGTTGAGCCGGAACACGTCGCCCTGCATGGCCGCACGCCAGCGGTGGCACATGTACCAGCAGGTCCGCCAGTCGGTGCCGGAATCTTCACCAAAGATCACGCGGCGGACCTGCAACGAACTCAGACCCTTCTTGGCGGTCAACATCAGGTAGCCGACCTTGAACCACAGATTGAGCGGCACCTTGGTGTCCTGAAAGATGGTGCGGGTGATGACCGAGAAACGGTAGCCGCTGCGGCCACCACAATCGGTGTTCTTGCACGCCCAATGGAACGGTCTGGCCTTCAGGGCGTAGACCTTTTCCTTGGCGTTGCAGCGCGGGCAGCGCACGCCGTCCGGCCACCGCTTCAAGGCCAGGTATTGCTTACACGCTTCGTCGGTCGGGAACTGCCTGTCGAACGCATCGAGCTTTTCCATGTCTGAAGTCTAGCAAAAAGGTGCATGGGTGTCAATACCAACAAAATCGCCCCTCGTGGGCACCTATATCCAACTGGACACCAGCCCAGAACAGTCCAATGATTCCAACGCATGGCCCTTTCTCTAGCGAAGACTTCCTTCGCGAATATTGCCCTCCGAACACGACTGAAGCTGACGCCGAACCAGCATTGGTACCCTTCTCCGCCGAGGGAGCGCGATGAACGCGACCGAGCTGGGCGAGATACCCGGCGGCTTGCATGGCTGGCGCGGACGTAAGGAGGCAACTCCGTGTTCGTTGCCTACTTCGACGAGAGTGGGACGCATGATGCGAAATCAGGTGTGTTCACGCTCGCGTGCTACGTATCGAGTGCGGCACGCTGGGAGAAATTCACTGCGGACTGGAACGCTGCGCTTCGCGCTGAAGGCATCACCGAGTTTCACATGGCCGATTTTGAAAACCGCGTAAAGCAGTTCGCGGGATGGGATGACACGAAGGCAGATCGGCTGATCGCGCGGCTGGCGCAGATCATCAATTTCCGGGTGGCACTTGGTATCAGCCTGTCGGTGTTCGTGGAGGACTACTGCAACCTCATGGTCCCTGATGACGCTCCGCGAAATGGGACTTTCGGAAGCCCTATGTTCTCTGTTTGGAGGGCTGTTTGGAATCGATTTTCCTCAATCGCAACACCCTAACCCTCGCGCCGGGCGAGAAAATCGTTTGCATCTGTGATCGCAACGCGGAAATCCAGGCACGGGCAATCCGTAACTATGATCGGCTTGTCCACACTCGTAGTTGGGGCGTCCACTTTGGAAATCTTTTGTTCGACACGAACGATGAATGCGTTCCCACTCAGGCTGCAGACATTCTCGCGTACGAGTGCTACCGAGCGATTCGGGAACAGGTGTTTAAGCGCGGGAGTGGATACGCTGAGCGCTCGCTGTTGTCTGGAGTTCTCTACTCAACAAGCCGCGTGCACATTCACTACCATCGCGCGCACACGCTCCGCGAACTGCTCAGGTTGAAGTACGCGGGTTTGAAGATGGAAGAAGCGCGCACAGGGACAAGTCCTCGCTATCGGAGTGCATCGACCATGAAGTCGAATCACTGCGAGTTACCGGTGCCTTGATGCCTCTCGCAACGTCCTATCGAACGTCTTTTGGTCGACCTTGCAAAAACCTTCGCGTAGCGCGTCGTCGCCGGGGGCTGCCTTAGGGTGATCGGCTTTGGCTGCTATCTGGTTCTCGGCATCGTGGAACTTTAGTGTGTCCCCTTACGGATTGGCGGGCAGCTTGCCCTCGATCAGCTCGCGGCTCGCCACCTCCGGGAAGTCCTTGCGAATGCGCTCGTACAGCTCGTGCGCCTTGTCGCCCTGTCCCGTCGTTTGTAGACAGCGTGCTTGACTCAGCAGCGCCTGCGCTGCGTAAGGGCCGTCGATCGCAGCCGCAGCGGCATACTTCGCGATCGCTTGGTCGCACTGGTTCTTTTCCTCCAGCGCATAGCCGTCGCCGAGCACGGCTTGCTGGACCAAATACGGCGGCAAGCTACGGTCGTCGCCGAGTTCGTGGAGGCTAGTGAGTGCGCTATCGGCATTGTCACGCCGCAACTCTACACTGGCCGCGAGCAACTTGGCGAAAGCGCCGGCCGGCGCAGAACTCCACCGTCGCGCTACGTCGCTCAATTGATTGGCGCCCCCTGCCCCTTTGGCGTCACGGTATGCGATCATCGCCCGCCCCAGGTCGGCGTTGGCTTCGCGGTTTGTGGTCCGGTGCTGACTGATCGCAGCCGAAATGCCGATGAGCAGCACCAGCGCCGCACCGCCTATGATGATGACGGTGCGTTGGTTGGCGCGCGCCCAGGTGAGGGCGTACCCGGTCAGAGTGAGAAATTCATCGGGACGCTTGAGGTCCTTGCGTCGAAGACGAGCCGTGTGTGCCATGGTGTCGAGGGGAATACCGGAAGCGGAGGGACGAGTCGAGGCCGGCGGGCGCCCGGCGCGTTACATCTTGTACTTGAAGTCGTCGGGCGTCATCTTTTCGAGAATCTCGCCCCACTTGTCACGCGCGACGTTGGACAGATTGGTGTCGGCGGATTCGTCCATCTGCTGCACCACGCTTGAGGTTTCGAGCACGTGCTTGGCGACGTAGATCGGACTTTTGGTGCGCAGCGCGAGCGAAATCGCATCGCTCGGACGCGAGTCGATTTGGCGGCTGCCACCATCGACCAACAGATGAATCACCGCGAAGTAGGTGTTGTCCTTGAGATCAGTGATTTCGACTCGTTCGACGCTGCCGCCCAACTCGCCGATGACCGTGCGCAGCAGATCGTGCGTCATCGGCCGCGCCATCTTGATCCCTTCCAGCTCAGTGGCCATGGCCGTGGCTTCGAGCAGGCCGATCCAGATTGGAAGATTCAATTTGTTGTCGGGGTCCTTGAGGATGACGATCGGTGTTTTCGTAACCGGGTCGAGGGTCAGTCCGCCGACACTCATCAGCACTGCTTCGTCGCGCGCCATGCACCTGCCCTCACCGATGTGGGCATTCTGCCCAGAAAGATTCGGTGAGGTCAATCCCTTTTTCCGCGACTACGTGACCAGATGATCGATGACTTTGTAGAGTTGATTGAGGTTGCGGCACTCTTCGACCAAATCGCAGAACGGCAGGTAGCGATCCATCTCGCTGTCGCCGAATCCCCACGTCATCTTGTTCTCCGGATTGAGCCAGATGACTTGTTTGGCGCGCGCCTGCATTTCCTTCAGCACCCACTCGTGCGGGAGGTTGTAGTTGTTGCGCGCGTCGCCGAGGATCAGAACGGTGGTCTTGTTGTTGACCACGGCGAGATGATCGCGATGAAAACTCCGGAAGGCGCGACCGAAGTCCGAATGCGCGAAGACATTGATGATGTTGCCGGTGAGCGCCTGATCGATGGCCTCGCTAATCTCCTGCTCCTCGAATAGGTGGGTGATCTCACCGATCTCGCTGACGAAGATGAAGCTGCGTACCCGTGAGTACAGGTCCTGCAACGAGTACACGAATTGGAGCATGAAGCGGGACACATTGCGCACGGAGTCCGACACGTCGCACAAGACGATGACCTGCGGCTTGTCGCGGACTTTGCGGTCGAGTTGAATTTTGAAGGGCACGCCACCGTACTGGAGATTCTTGCGCAGGGTGTCCTTGACGTCGAACTTGCCGCGCTTGGCGCGCCGGCGGCGGATCGCAACGACGTTCTTGAGCCGCTGAGCAAGCTTGGCAACGGCTTCCTTCATGCGCCGGATCTCGTCTTCGGAAAGATAATAGAAACTCTTCTCCGCGAGACTGCGCATGCGCTCGTTTTCGCGCAGCGACTGGTCTCGCTTCGCCAGCTCGGCGCGCACGGTGCGCTTGATGATGTCGCCGAGATCTTGCTGCCGGCGCTCGAGGAAGCGTTGCAACTGCTCGGCGAGGTCAGGGTCGAGTCCGGCTTGTGCCAAGCGCTGGCGCAAGGCTTCGAGCTCTTGCGTGAGATCGCCGAGACCTAGCTGCTGGGCCAAACTGTGGGCGTAGCGCCCTTCTTGAAACGATCGCTCGATCTGGCCGATGCGCGCCTGGTCCGACGCCTCGCGCAGCATCTTCTCCAACTGGCCGGTGTTGTTCGAGAGCAGCGCTTGCGCCAGTTCCGACAGCTCGACGCCCATATCCTGCAGCAGTTGCGAGAGCTGATCCATTAACGCCTGCAACTGCGCGTCGCTCAGGCTCATCGCCCCTTGCGTCGCCTCGGTACTGGCCTTGATAATCTCGCCGAGTCCGGTGAAGTAGAGATCGAACAGCTCGTCGTACGGGGCGATGTCGACGTTGCGCTTGATCATGGTCGCGCGCAGCGCATCCTTGAATAGGACGCGATTCTCGATGCCAATGAGCTGGAGCGCGTGGAAGGTATCCATGTGCTCGGCCATCGACACCCGCAATCCGTTTTGACGGAGCAGCGCGGTGAACTCGAGGATCTTGTCGTCCATGGCGTGGGCGCGCTCAGGCCGCGCCGAACTCAGTGTAAGAAGTCTTTGGCGGTACCAGCCGGCTCAGCCGCCGGCGTCTTCGCTTTCTGGCGTTGCAGATATTCCTTCAGTTCGTCCTGCGCCTTGCGAATATCACCTTCGTATTTGAGAATCGCGCTCAACGTATCATCGACCAGGGCGGCGTCGAGATGCGTGACGTTGAGCAGCGTCAGCGCCTTCGCCCAGTCGAGGGTCTCACTGATGCTCGGGATCTTCTTCAGATCGATTTGGCGGATGCGCTGGACCGCACCGACCACCTGTTGCGCGAGAGACTCGCTAATGCCGGGGACCTTCAGACGCACGATTTCGAGTTCTTGCTCGATCGGCGGGAAGTCGATGTACAGATGCAGGCAGCGCCGCTTGAGTGCGTCGGACATCTCGCGCGCGTTGTTGCTGGTCAGGATCACGAACGGGATGTGCTTGGCGCGCAGCGTACCCAGCTCCGGAACGCTGACCTGGAAGTCGCTCAGTATCTCGAGCAGAAACGCTTCGAACTCGGTGTCGGCCTTGTCGATCTCGTCGATCAACAACACCGTCGGATGCGGCGCGGAGATCGCCTTGAGCAGTGGGCGCGGCAGGATGAAGCGATCGGAGAAAAATACGTCGTCTTCCTTGGCGATGTTATCGACGGCGTCCTTGAGCGATTTGGCGGCGCCGACCACCTCACTGATCTTGTCCTTCAGTATCTGGGTGTACAGTAGCTGCTTGGCATACTCCCACTCGTACAGCGCCTTCGCCTCGTCCAGTCCTTCGTAACACTGCAATCGGATCAGTTCGTGATCCAGCGCAGCCGAGATCACCTTCGCCAGTTCGGTCTTTCCCACGCCGGCGGGACCTTCCACCAAGATCGGTTTGCCGAGACGACTCGCCAGGTACACGACGGTTGCGATGCGCCGACTGCAAATGTACTTCTGCTGCCCGAAGCGCTCGATGACATCCTCAATGCTGGCGAACATGCCGTCTCCCGTCTGTTGAACAATCGGAGGCGGACGGTAACATACGGTCTTCCTCAACACAACGAATTGGGCGCGAGTGGACACGCCTTCCTGTTCCTACAGTCGTGCGCGCCCATGCGCAGCGAGCGAGTCGCTCTCCGCCTCGGGTCGGCCACTGTGGCAATCCGTCGCATAGAGTTGCAGCGCTCCGTCTGGGGTCTGATCGATGCGAGTGAACGCACGCTGTAACGCATCGGTATCGGTTGGGAAGACGGCAGCTGCTGCGAGATCCTCCGGTTTTCGCGCGATCAGAATATAATCGAACCCCAGCGCGCACGCTTGATCTCGACTCGGTTGGAGCAAAAACTTACGGGCCTCCCTCAAGTGATCGACCGCGTGCTGGAGCAGTGCCGCAGCCTTATTGTACGCTGCGACCCCGCCGGCGAAGGGATTGCCTCCCGTAATCGTGGGGACGCTGCCTTCGGCGAATGCGTTTGTCAGCACGACGTCTGACGCGGTGAAACGTGCGCGGCTGAGAAGCGCGTAGTCTTCCGGACGCAGACCGAAACGCGCCGACGGGATGAGAACACCACTCGCAAGCGACCCCATCAGAAGCAGTCCGCCACCTAGGGCGACGCCGCGCGGCGATGCACGTAGTCGCGGCCACAGGCGGGCCATCAGATCGCATGATTCGCCAAGAGCGATCGCTATGACCAAGAACACCGGCATCGCGAGAAGCGGCCAGAGCCGCCCCGAGGCGATTCGCTGCGGGACGTAGGTATCCCAGAATGCCAGGAACGCGGCACCGCCGCACCCGAGCGCGACAGCCCAGAGCACGAGCCACAGACTCGGCCCACGCGACCGCGACCTAAGGAGGCCAGCCGCGAGCGAGGCAACGCTCGCGATCAGCACCCAGGCGGGTTTGACGCGGTCGTTGATAGCAAACCGCGTAGGCAAAACCTTGGTCGTCAACCGTCGCAGCGCCGATGCTGCGGTTGTCTCCCCAGAGTCGTCGCAGAGCCGGTAGAACTCGAAGGTGAGATCGCCCGAGGGCAGGTTAACGCTCAGCGGTGCACTGGCATTCCCCATTTGGGTCAGCTCCCGATTGATTGCGAGATCGACCGCCGCATACAGTGAGAGACTCGTGACCATGATCGTCCCCGCACGGAGCACCGTTGAGCGAAGATGCCCGGTCACGACACCGGATACGAGCGCGAGCGGCGCGAGCGCCGCGACCGCGGCCGCGGCCACGATTCCGTGGCTTAGGAGACAGATCAGCAGAAAGATGATGGCCATGCCGCTCGCGGCGATTTCCCTACCCTTACGGTCTCCCGCATCCGACCGGAGCGGAAGCAGCCGCTCGCAGCACACCCACAACAACGCAAACAGCGGCGCATAGGCGAAGGCTTCCGGACGGTACCCCGCAAGCTTGCCGGCGATGTGCACCGAGAACAGCAACGCGCCCGCGCCGAATACACATGCGATCCTGCGCGTCAGCGCATAGGTCGCTTCAGCCGCAGACCACGCGACGAGCAAGACGGCAAAAAGCCGAAACGCTTCCATCCGCTGGGGCAACGGCAGCGAGACACGAAGCAGACGCGTCGCCGCCGCGCCCAGAGAGGTGAAGTAGGGATAGTCGAGCAGGAAGCGAACGTCAGTTCCCCACTCGGGCGAACGCGCGGGATACCCACCGGCCGTTGCGGTTTGCTCGGCTAGGCCGCCGTAGTACCACGGGGTGGGCTGGCGCGGAATGAAGTCTGGGTACGTCAGCGCCACTTGCGCCGCAAAGGTGATGAGGGTGACACTGAGGATCGCTACCAATAACTCAACGGTGGGTCGTGGTGCCGTGTTCTCCGGCAACCAACGGCGCCCAGCCCAACTGCCGCACGCTAGGAGGAGGACCGCGGCCAATCGCCAATCTACGTGCCACGCATCGGCAAAGACGAGGGGGCACCACGTAGCAAAGGCGACCGCTAGTACTTCCATGCGAGATCGCCCGATCGACCTGAAGCCAACGGCGCACACCCCGGGCGACACGAACAGCGCGAAAAGCAGGAGCGAAGCCGCAATGACCAGCATGATCAGCAGGTGAGAGTGGACCGCGCTAACACACACGAACGCCGCGGTGCAACCGGCGTCGCCGCTGGTCTCCGGACGACGCGGCCCATATAATCCGACGCGTGTGCACACTCGCGTTGTATCAGCAGCGGTTCGACAATTACCCACTCGTGGTGGCCGCCAATCGGGACGAACTCTATGAGCGCCCCGCGACGGCGCCGCAGGTCATTGCGCATAACCCGTGGGTCGTTGCCGGCCAGGACCTGGTTGCCGGCGGTACGTGGCTCGGTCTCAACCAGGCCGGGATGGTGGTCGGACTACTCAATCGCCGCACTCCGGCCGGTGCGGCTGGAGTCGATCCGTCCAAGCGGTCGCGTGGATTGCTCGCCCTGGAGGTGCTGCAGTGTCGCTCGCCACAGAGCGCACTCGCACGGCTTCGCACCGAACCGGCGGAGCGCTACAACGGTTTCAACTTGCTGCTGGCAACGCCGCGCGAAGCGTACGTCGCGCACAACGGTCACGAGGGCATCACCATCACGCCACTGGCCGCCGGCGTACATCTGCTCACCAACCTCGAATTGAACGATCCCACCTGCCCTCGCATCGCCAAGTCGGCGCGTCTCTTCGAGGCCGTGTCGGTCGATCAAACTGCGGAGCACCTGCGAGCTGCACTACAGCCGATCTTGGCCGACCATTCGACGCCGCTCGACCCACGCGGCGACGGCCTACCCAACAACCTGTGCGTGCACACGCCGCGCTTTGGAACCTGTTCTTCCAGCGTGCTCGTCTTCGACCGATCGAGAGCGTGCTATCGCTACTGGCACGCGGCTGGGGCGCCCTGCTCCACCGCGTTCGCTGAAGTCGCGTTACCAAATTGAGCTAGACAACCCCGCCCCGTTGTTTATAGTCTGCGCGCAATGCGCGAACGACCTATGAGCCGTCCAATCCGCGTGCTGCTAGTGGCCACGCTGGCGAGCGCGAGCGGTTGTACCACCAGCGCGATCACGCAGCCGCCGAGCCCCACCGGCGCGGTCTCGGTACCCGCACCACCGGTGGCGGCGGCTGCTGGCGCCGAAGATCTCACTGCGGTCGCGCGACGCCAAGAAGAAGAGAGCGCGCTGCTGCGGGAGCGCTTGGCCGAACGCGACGAGCAGGTCGATGTGCTGCAGCGCGAGGTCGGCCGTTTGCAAACCCGCACGGGAGAGATGGAAAGCACCATCTCACGTCTCAGCGTAGCCAGCGGTGGCGCCCCTGCCCCAGCTCCGGCCGCGGCGGACACCACAGAGACCCGCGCGATGCTCGCCAAAGTCGAAGCCGACGCCAAGGTTGCCCGCGAACAGTTGGCAGCCGTCGAGGAGAATCTTGCGAGTGAGCGTCGGCGGCGAGAGAGCGTCGAGGAGGAGCTGACGAAGCTCAAAGCGGAGACCTCGAACGCACCCCTCGCCGTTGCGCCGGCCGCGGCTGCTCCACCCGCCGACAACGCGGGGTTGCAGCAAGCGCACAACGAGATCGATCAGCTTCGCGCTCGCCTGGCTGACGAGCGTGCCGAACGGGAGCGACTCGCTTCGCAACTCGCAACGCTGCAGCAGCAACCCGTCCCCGTCCCCGCCCCTGCCGCCGATGCTCCCGCGCTCGATGCGGAGATGCAAAAGCGACTCGTGGAGCTGCAGGCGCATCAGGACGAGATCATCGCCAGCGCCAACCGTGACCTCGCCGCCAGCCGCGAACGCGAAGCGGCGTTGCAGACGGAACTCAAAGGCGCGCAAGAAGAGCTAACCCTGGCGAAGACGCGTGCGAGTCAGGTCGCAGTTCCGGTCGCCTCGCTGCAGGAGTCGCAAGCGGAGAACCAGGCGCTGCGCGCGCAGGTGACTGAAGTCCAGCGACGGAACGAAGAGCTTGGTGCCAAGCTCAAAACTGCGCAACGGGTCGCTGACCTGATTTTCAAGATGCGGGCCGGCCAAGTTGAGGCGGTGCCGACACCTCGGAAGGGCCGTCCGAAACCCAAACATCGTCGAGTCGCGCCGGCCGCAGCGGGTTCAATCGAAAGTTTTCCACCCGCGGCAGCACCACTTGATATGCCACTGGGTGATACAACGGCACCCATGGCGCCTGCGCCAGGATCAGCCGCTCCGCCCGCTGCAGCAGCTCCAGCCGTTCCGCCGGTTCCACGGTAAGCGCCGCGCGATCGAGCAAGACGTCGACCTCGGCGTCGCTGAAGAACGCATCGTTGTTCGACCCACGGTTCTTCGAGTGGAACAGCACTTCGAGAAAATTGCTCGGGTCAGGAAAATCCGCCTCCCAGCCGAGGAGAAACATCGGCACCAAGGACGGCGTCTTCACCGCCTGGAGGAACGGACCCCAAGCGATGGGTTGAATCTCTGCGTGAACCCCGACATCGGCGAGATCTTGTTGGATTGATTGCGCGAGGCGCCGACTGTCTTCGTCGGAACGTACCCACAGCGTCGTCTCCACCCCGCTCGCGTAGCCCGCCTCGGTGAGCAGCGCGCGTGCTCGGACCGGATCGAAATCATATCCCGGCACATCGGGATCGTAGCCCGGCATGTTCGGCGGCAAGATGCGCGTCGCCGCGACGCCGCGATCGTTGATAAGGCGGAGCAGCTTGCGTTTATTGATCGCGTGATTCATCGCGCGGCGCACGCGTACGTCCGTGAACGGCGCGACCTCACAGTTGAGCCCAAGGTATTGCGTCCGCAGCGACGTCTCCTTGCGCAACAACGGCGTGTAACGTGGATCGCGGCTGACGCGCGGGAACTCCGGCGGTGGAATTGAAGTGACATCCAACTCCCCCGCTTCGTACTTGAACCACGCGAGCTGATCGTTGAGGCCGACGGCACGCGCGACGCCCTCGAGTCGCGGCCATCCCGACATGAAGTACGTCGGGTTGCGCGCCAGCAGCAGACGCTGCCCGGTGGACCACTGTTGCAAGACGAACGGCCCGCTGCCGATCGGATGGCGCGTGAAGTCTTCGCCCCATTTGGTCACCGCCTCATGCGGTACGACAGCGGCAAACTGCAGGGCCAGCTTGTGCAAGAGCAACGGATCGAAGCGTTCGAGCTCGATCCGTAGCTGGTGTTCGCCGATCACACGGAGGCCCTTCACTTCGCCGGCGCGCCCAGCCACAAAGTCTGCGGCACCGGCAATCGTGGTGAAGAACTCGATGCCTTGGGATCGCGTTCCCGGCGTCAGCACGCGTTCAACGGAGAACTTCACATCGGCGGCGAGCAAATCGCGGCCGTTGCTGAAGCGCACGTCGTCACGCAGATCGAAAGTGTAGACGAGGCCATCGGAGCTGCGGACCCACGAACGCGCCAACTCCGGGATCAGCGCGCCGTGGTCGTCGTAGTCCAGCAGTGTGTTGAACAGCATTTGTTCGAAGAACCACGACGTCGTGTCGTAGCCCAGCGCCGGGTCCAGAGTCGGAACCTCATCCACGCCGGCGAGTCGCAGAAAGCTCGCAGGCACTTCGGTGGACGCGCCCCGACTGCAGCCGAGCAGCAGAGTCAACAGGCAGAGCAGCGCGCGCACGCTCACGCGCTCCTCCGCTCGAAGCGTGCGAGTAGGCCGTAGCCGAGAAAGTTGAACCCGACCACCGCAAACACGATCGCGAGACCGGGAAAGAGCATGAGCCAGGGGGCCGTGCGGTAGAAGATCTGACTGTCGCTCAGCATGCGACCCCAGCTCGGTGTTGGCACCGGCACGCCGAGTCCGAGA
The DNA here is from genome assembly GCA_016178705.1 of Deltaproteobacteria bacterium. Lineage (NCBI taxonomy): Bacteria > Pseudomonadati > Myxococcota > Myxococcia > Deltaproteobacteria bacterium. The sequence goes on from JACOST010000031.1 coordinate 342,678, forward strand.
TAGCTCAGTCCCGCATCGAGCACGATCGCCCCCGAGGTGGCCAGCGCCGCCATGACGATGATCGTCGGGAGCGCATTGGGCAACAGGTGCCGCACAATGATGCGAGTTGGATGCGCGCCGAGCGCACTGGCGGCCAGCATGAAGTCGCGCTCGCGCAGCGTGAGCACCTCCGCACGCACCGTCCGTGCGATACCGGACCAACTCACCAAACCGATGACGATCAGGATCGAGATCAGGCCCGGCCCGATGATAGCCACCAGAGCCAACGCGAGCAGCAGATCCGGCAACGCGAGGACCACGTCGGTCAACCGCATCAGCACCGTATCGACATGTCGGCCGAAGTAGCCGGCGAGCAAGCCAACCGCCGTGCCCACGCTCATCGCAATGAGGGTGGCCGAACCGGCAATGATCAGGGAAACGCGCGCGCCGTAGATCAATCGACTCAGCACGTCACGACCCAACTCATCGGTGCCGAGCCAATGGCCGGGCTGGGGCGCGAACGGCTCGCCGAAGCTGTCCGCCACCGCCCGCACGGGATCGTACGGCGAGAGCCACGGAGCACCGAGCGCGACCAGCGCGATGAGCAGCACCATCGCGCCGCCGATCCACGCCAGCCGTTGTTGCGCCTCGCTCTGGGGCTCGCTCATGAGGACAACCGTATGCGTGGGTCGATCACCAAGTAGAGAAGATCGATCAGCATGTTGGCGACCACTACCAGCAACGCGCTGAACTGAACCGTGCCCATGATCATTGGGATGTCGAGATTGAAGACGGCGTCGACGGCCAAACGCCCGAGCCCCGGCCAGTTGAAGACGGTTTCTGTCAGCACGACGCCACCCATCAGGCCGGCGAAATCCAAACCGACCAGGGTCGTGACCGGAATGAGCGCGTTGCGCAACGCGTGTCGACCATACACCGCCACCGGTCCGAGTCCTTTCGCCCGCGCGCTGCGCACGTAGTCTTCGTTCACTACTTGCCGCATGTTGGTGTGAACGATTCGCCCGTAGTACGCCGCATACCGCAATGCGAGGGCACTCGCGGGCAGCAGGACAAAGCGCAAACCGCCGAATCCACCCAGTGGCAACCAGCGGAGGCGATAGCCGATGACATCAAGCAGCAGAATACCGAGCCAGAAAACCGGGACTGAGAGAATAACAAGCGAGAGCACCAACACGCCGATATCCACGCCGCTGCCAACGCGCAGTGACGTGAGGGTTCCGCTGGCGATCCCAACGACTATGGCGAGGGCGAGGCTGCTGAGGGCGAGAAAGAGCGTCGCCGGCAGCCGCTCGATGATCGCATCGCGCACGTTCTCACGCGTGACGTAGGAGCGACCCAGGTCGCCGCGGACTAGTCGCGCAAGGTAGCGCCCGAATTGCACGGGCACGGGCGCGTCCAACCCCATTTCGTGCCGAATCAACTCCAGCGTCTCGCGGTCGGCCTTCGGTCCGGCTACGGTGCGCGCGGGGTCGCTCGGCACCAGGAACGAAAGCGCGAAGGTGAGCGCACTGACGCCGAAGAGAATGACGACGGCCCAGCCAAGGCGCTGGAGAAGCAGCATCGCTACTCACCAGCCGACGGCGCTCGGGCGTCCAACCGCCAGGCGATCAGCGCGGCGGCGAAGCTCAGTCCCGCCAGCGCTGCCGACGCGAGAAACCACCGCCCGACCGCAGGCGTATCGAAAAGGAACATCAGCACCAGCAGCGCCAATAGCAACGACGCCGTGGCCGCAATGCCGAGGCGCAGACACGCGCGTACGACCGGACCCACGGCGCTGCAGGCTCTTCAGCGGTTGCGCTTGGGACTCGGCTCGCCGCCGAAGATGCGCTCGTTCTCGCGCGCGTCCTCGGCGAGTTCCTTCGCCCAATTGCGATCACGCCGAGGGGCCTGGCGAAACTCTTGGTAGAGTTCGCGCGCCAACTCGACGCGACTGACGCCTTCGGGTGCGAGCATGATGTCGACCTGGGCGCTGGCGAGGTCGAACGAGCTGTGGACGATCGCGTCGGGATCCATACCGAGTTCGCTCAGAATCTGACGGATCACAGCGGCGTTGGTCTTGAAGCGCTTGGCGACCTGATGGATGTTTTGAAACGCATAGCCGTTTTCGGCAGTGATGCCGAGATGGTAGGCGCAGAACAACTCGAATGCGTCGATGCCGTTGCGTTGCGCGAGGCCGGTGTTGACCACCTCGCGTCTGGCTTCCGGCCGCGCCGGCCGATTTCGCTGTCGCCAGTTCATAGCGTCGCAGTGTAGTCGAACGCGGGTTCGGCGGAAAGAGTGCGATCCCCTAAAACACGAACCGGGCTGGCAGCGCGCGCTACCAGCCCGGTTTGGTTAGGGGTGGCGGGTCTCGCCTAGCCGCGTGGCTTCGGCGGGAGCACCAAGGTGTTGCATTCGATCGGGCCGGTGTTCACGGCCTCGCCGTTTGGTCCAGTGGCGGTCACGCCGACATGGATGAAGGCGCTACCTTTACCCGAGCCTTGGCCCTGCCAACGGAACCGTGTACGGCCACCATCGCGCAGAGTCGCGACCGAGTCTGGATTTGGGCCGTTGTTGATCGAGAGGCCCGCCGTCCCAGTCGTCTCTATGTCCGGGCCAAACGGAGTCACGTTGGTAAGATCGCCACCGGTCCCATTGATGAGCAACAAGCGGAACGAGGCGAGGATCTTCCCGTCTACGACGGTCGCTTCGCAGAGACCGATCAGCTTGCTGGCGTCGAACGGCGGCGGCGGTGGGGCCTCTTGGCCTACCGTGCCGCAGTCGACCTCACCCGTATCGAGTTCTTCACCGCCGGCGCCGCTCGCGGTCGCGCTTGCGGTGAGCGAGACGTTGCCGGCTCCGCTGAGTTGCCCACCCCACTTGAAGGAGGCCTTGGTCCGATCGGCGACCGAGGCGTAGACGCCTGGAGATGGTCCGTTGGTAATGTTGAGCGAGGCTGTGTCGCTGGCGGTGATCGTCGGCCCGTGAGCTCGCACGTTGGTCACACCACCACCGGTTCCATTGTTTACGGTCAGGAAAATCCCGACGTTCGCGCCACTTTGCATCGAGTGACACGTTGCAGTGAAGCCGGCCGGATTGATTGGTGCCGTCGGCGCAGCGGTGCGGGTCGGGCCCGGTGGGACCGGCGTCTTGGTCGGTTCCGGTACGCGCGGTGTACGTGTCGCTTCTGCCGGCGCTGGGGTCTTGGTCGGTTCTGGGATGCGCGGCGTGCGCGTCGGTTGTGCCGGCACAGGAGTGTTTGTCGGCACCTCGGCGGTTGTGATCGGATCGCATTCGGCGTGCGTCTCAATTACCTGCCCATTGGCGGTCATTCGAGCGCCAACGGTAACCCTGCTCTGACCGCTGCCACTCTGATCGCCCTGCCAGCGGAAGCGCGCGTTGTTACCCGAAGCGACCGAGGAGAAGCGACCCGGCACTGCAGATCCGAGGTTCAATAGCGCAGAACCAGTCGAAGTGACCTGAGGATCGAGCGGCGTAACATCAGCAAGGTCAACGCCGGTCGTGTTGCTGATCAGCAGCGAAATCGTCACGCTGTTCCCGTTCTGCGAGACGAAGCAAGCCGACGAGAGTTCGCCCACTGTTGGCGGCTCGGTCGGTGGCACTGGCGTGCGAGTCGCCTTTGGCGGAACCGGAGTGTGCGTCGCGTTGGGTTCCTTGGGTGGTCGCAGGCCTGCCGGCGTGCGTGTTGGCCGTATGTGGGGTGTCTGCGTCGGCGGTTTAGTCAACCGAGGACGAGGCGTGTTGGTCGGTGCTGGCGTCCGGGTCGGTTTGTCGGTAGCGCGCGCTCGCGGCGTCTTGGTCGATGCCGGCGTGCGTGTCGGTTCTGGAGTGGCCCGCAGACGCGGGGTATCTGTCGGGACGGCGCTGACGTTGATCGGCGCACACGTCACCGTCCCGGTTGTCACGGTTACTCCATTCGGCGTTTCAGCCGTCACGTCGGTTGACAGCGTAAGCGTCCCCGCGCCCGACAGTGAACCCTGCCATTTGAAGCTATGCGCATTGTTTCGGATCAGGACGCGTCGCATCGTTGGAACGCTCACAATGTTGAACGCGGCGTTGCCAGTTGCGTCGACGCTTAGACTCGATGCCGTCAGCCCGGTCAGATCGACGCTCGATCCGTTGAAGGCCCGGACCTCCACGGTCACTTGATCCCCGCCCCGCAGGACGGTGCACGTCGCACTGAAACCATCGAGCGCGGCACCGTGAAGTTGCGCACTCACGCGACTCCCGAATGCCAAGCTCCCAACAAGTACGGCAACGCTCGCCGAAACCCATGCTCTTCGCATCATAACTAATCCCCCCTACGCACAGGGCCCGCACATTGAGTTGGCAATACGCTCCAGCGGACCGATCCAAGCGACAGAATGACATTGCCCAAATGACTGGTCGTATGTCAAGTGTTTTTTGCGTTGTTGCCTCGCCCAACCCCCTGGAGGACGGCTGGCTGGCGTCCGCTGCCGGACCGAGGCGCCACATTATCCTTGACATGCGACGGTGTCTCCGCGAAGAATCGGCGAACTCTTAAGAGACGGGGTGCGCTGATGAAGTGGTCGCGGCTGTTCGTTCTCACCTTCCCCCTCACGTTGATGCTCGCGAGCTCCGCGGTTCGTGCTGGAGAGCCGGTCACGCCGCACGGCGTCGACATCATCATCAGCAACACCACGGGCCATCCCAGTGGCACGGCCACCGTTACCGTTCGCTTCGTGCCCGGCATCGATGACGCGGCCGCGGGTGGTGCTGATGAGATCTCGGTGCTGCAATTCAGCGTGACGCACTCGGGGCTCGATGTAGACCCGACCGATGCCGACAACGACGGTATCCCCGATGCCGTGCACTTCAACCCAGACGGCAATTCGATCCTGACCGTATCGTTCTCGACGGGAGTATCGATCGATTCCCAACCCGGACAACTGGACGTGCTGATTTCGAATGCACGCCGTGACGCAGTCCTCCCCAGTGCGACGTTGCTGGCGATCACCTTCCGCATTCCCGCTCAAAGCCCGCTCGGGGACATCGCGCTATCGCTCAGCAATGTCAGCACGAAAGACAAACTGAGTGTGAATCAACCGGTGGACGAAGCCGTACCCGGCGTGATCACCGTGATCGCCGGGCCTCCGACCGAAACCCCAACGGCGACTGCCACGCCGACGAGGGCGACGGCAACGCCGACCGCGACTTCTACGCGCCTACAACCAACACCGCGCCCCACGCGCACTCCAGCACCACCCACCCCGGGCAAGAACACGCCACCGGCAGGCGTCGATGTGACCGTGCACAGCGAAAACGGTGGCTGCGCGATTGGTGAAGCACGCGGCGGGTACGGCTTCGCCCTGATGTTCGCAGTCCTCCTCGTCGTAGCGCGACGGCGGCGCGAGGCACACTAACGCGCAGGCTGCGACCATCTCGCTCGACGCCCCGCCCTCCCTGAGCAATTCACCCTTGCCACGGACGGTCGAACTGATGCAAAGTAGGCGAAATCTTCGGGAAGGAGGGTTCGTATGAGGCAGCGAGAACTGACCGTGTTTGCGGCAGTGAGCGTGAGCTGGCTACTACTCTCAACACCGGCAGCCGCCGACGTCAAAGGGGGAGACGTCGTAACCGCCACCAACGTCGATCAGGCGAAGGACCTCATCTCGCCGGGTCTCGAATGGGTGGTGCGTCACGGCATGAAGATGAAGATCATCGAGCCGCGTAAGATCGAGTGGCCGCGCGCATACAAAGAGGCTACCGAGAAATACTCCAGCCAAGTGCGACTCTCCGCCGATGGCTTGCGGCTGGAGAACTACGTCGAAGGGCTCCCGTTCCCAAACATCGACGTCAACGATCCCAAGGCCGCTCTGAAGATCATGTGGAACTACGACTACAAGCCGCTGACTACCGACGATGTCGATCTGCGTGAATTCGACGCCGACACCGGTCCGGTCGGCACGGGTGCGCAGGGCATGGGCATCGAGCGCCACTTCATCCTCGATCACTTCCGCCGCCTCTTCTACAACGGCCGCCTGTATGTGGATCCGAAACCCGAGCGACCCAACCCCGATGGCGTTCGCTATCGCGAGTCGTTGCACCCGTTTCTGGAACCCTTCGATCTCAAGGGTGTGGGCGCTACCAGCATTCGCTATCTCGATCCCGCCAAACAGGATGATAGCTGGCTCTATCTACCCAACTTGCGCCGAGTACGTCGCTTGTCGACATCGCAGCGTTCCGATGCGCTGTTCGGCCAAGATACCGATGTCGATAGCTACTACGGCTACAGCGGCCACATCGCGTGGATGGATTGGAAGCTGCTCGGCGAGAAGACCATCCTGGGATGCATGCACGCCGAGCACTACCCGGTGAAGTGGGGCGACGGCGCGGCCGACTTCATGTTCGATGACGTTTGGGAGAAGCGCCAAGTCTATGTGATCGAGGGCGTCTCCAAACTGCCGCAGTACGCCTACTCCAAGCGCGTGATGTTCATCGACAAGGAAGCGTGGGTGGTGCCCTACTCCGACATCTACGACCGCGCCGGAGCGCTGTGGAAGATCTGGGTCAACGAGTTCAGCTACAAGAAGAAGCCGTTCGAGGGCGCCACATTGTCGGTCTATCAGGACGACATGGGATTTGTGCCCTCCATCGTGATGGTGGACATCCAGTTGCAACACGCCACGCGCGCGGCCCTGCCGAGCCAGAAGGTCACGTCCGAGGGTTGGTTTTTCAACCTGGGCGAGAAGTCCGGTGTGACGGAGGACTGGTTTCAGATCGCGCACCTGATCGAGTCGGGACACTGAGTCATTGGCGACGACGGTGGGGCGCGCCCTGCCCCACCGCCGCGTTGCCCGCCTCCGCTCGCCCCATCGCGCTTAGCAACCACCATCATGGCCCGCTTCGCTCTGATCGCCGATCCGCACGTCACGGTGCCGAACCCCGACACCGGATGGCGGCCGCCCGTCATCGAAACCGAGCCCACGATGTACGTGGAGAGCGTCGAGCTACTGGAAGCCGCGCTCGACGCCATCAACGCCGATTCCGATCTCGACTTCATTCTTGTTGCCGGCGATTTGACGAAGGACTCCGAGCCGTACAATCACGACAAGGCGCGCGAGCTGCTTTCCCGCTTTCGGCGACCGGTGTTCTGCGTCCCTGGCAATCATGACCAGCCGCGTCCCGCGAAGTTGCGGCCGCCGCACTACCTCGATCCCGCTGTTCGCGGCTTGACGGTGCACGACTTCCCGCGCTGCTACGGCGATTTCGGTTTCGATTCGCCCACACGCCTCGCTTACAGCGCGAATCCGACACCCGACGTCCACCTCATCGGGCTCTGTTCCCCCGCGCCCGAGTATGATTACGGCGAGATCCCGTCCGACGTGCTCGCGTGGCTCGACGACGACCTTGGTCGAGAGCGCGGCAGTGGTCGCGAGCCGATTGTGATGCTGCACCACAGCATCATTGATCATGTTCCGGGCGAATCGATGAGCGAGCTGTTCTCCTGGTTTCACGTTCGCAACGCGACCGCGCTCAAAACGATCCTGCATCGCCACGGTGTGCGGATTACGCTCTCCGGACACCTACACATTCAAGATGTCAAAGCCGAAACCGGCTTGCACAACATTGTCACCTCGTCTTTGGCCGGGTATCCGCACGCCTATCGCACGTTCGATCTGCGTCCCGGAGAGATCCGCATCGCTTCGCATCGCTTGCAGACGATTCCATCGCGACCCGATCTCCAGGCTGCCTCACGGGCCGAGTCCGCTGAGAGCTTCGTCGGCGTCCTTCGGTCTGTGTTCATGGCGCGCCCGTACGAATTCGCACCCGGACGCGCCGCCGAGGTGGCTGAGCGCCTGCGCGATTGGTGGCCGACGATTGCGGAGGGCAACGAGCAGTTCGCCTATACCGCGGAAGAACTCGGCGACGCGGCGCTCGCGGCCTACGTCAATAGCTTCAGCGATCGGCCGCCGCCCGACAACGATCTGACCATCGAGTTGCCGCGGCGCGCCTAACCGCGACGGCCGTCAACGAAACCGAATCTCGTCGCCAGCGCCGCGGCGCCCCTGTTGATCGACGTTGACCATCGCGGATGCGACGTGTCCATCCTTCTTGGCTGTGTGGTGTTCACTGAGCACCGCGAGCAGGCCGTGCGTGGTCGGCCGTATGCGCATCTGGCCAACCAACGTTCCGCCCGTGCCGACGCTGAACGCGGAGCGTTGTGGCTGGGTGGTGTCGATCAGCGAGAGCTGCGACTCAAACAGGCAATCGACGACAACCGATGTAGAGAGGCGCTGCTCGAACTCGTTGTACACCAGGATCGTAGCGACGGTGGAACCGAACCGCGTATCACCGCTGATGAGATCCTCGCTGCACGGCACCAAGGTCAACGCCGAAGTGATGTGGCTGTCGGGGTGAACCGGGTCGACGGCGAAATCGAAGAAATGATTCACGATCAGCGTGTTCGGGCAACCCTCGTATTCGGCGCCATCACCGCCGAGCCGCAACCTGCCGTCGCCATTGTTGGTCCCCGTGATCGCCTGTACCCCGATCGCGTTGTACACCTCAACGTCGAGGCCCCCGTCGGCCTCGATTCGGGTGATCGTCGCGCGTCCGACCAGCACGTTCTTCTCAGAGGGGCGGTCGTCGCGACCGACGACGACACATTTGAGTTCGCCGGTGAAGGGTGTCCCGACGGCAGGCACCAGAGTTCCGGCATTGGTCTGCGGTTTGTGCGTAGAGTCGGTCGGATCAGGCGGACCGTTACGATGCCGGCCATCGATCGGCACAGGATGCTGCATCGACCCGAGGCCGTCGGTGATGACCCACGCCAGCGGCTGGCGCGCAGTCAAGTGGACTTGAAAGTCGGTCTCGGTCCACCCCTGCACGCAGCTTCCACCGCCGCATTCCGCCGACCGCCGACACGGCGCGCCCGTCGTGGTGCAGTGAGAACCTGCATCGAGATAGAAACAATGAGCCAGCGCAGGCTCTGTGCGGGAGGTGTTGCTCAACTCGATCAGCGTGTCGACCCGCGCGCTCGCGGATGTGGAGACCTGCAGTTTCGGGAAGACTACGATTGCAGCCGGCTTGTCCGACGCCACCTCTGCAGCGGCAATCCCTGCGCTCGCACACACGGCCAGCAGTAGGTATCCAATCGTCGTCCGCACCTGCCTCTCCTCTGCCCGCGAAGCGCAACTCGCGCATCCGGACTCTACCGGCCGCGTTTACCTTGTCAAGGCAAAGTCGGCTCCCGTTGCAACCGGTACAGGTTTCCTGATAGCAGCGCGCGGTGATGCCGACTCATCCGAACGTTCGATCGGCGCGCAGCAGTCGCCAGCGTCGGCGGTGGTGGCGGGCCATCGTTCTTGCTCTGCTCCTAGCAGGCGCACTGCGGCCGGCAGGCGCGGGTGAGACCGCCGGGTCTCTGAGTGAGGGCAAGCAGCTTTACCTGCAATCGTGTGCACCGTGTCACGGTGCCGATGGCCGCGGGCACGGGCCGGTCGCGGAGGCGCTGGTCAAAGCGCCGCCTGATCTCACCCAACTCGGTGCGCACCACGACGGTTCATTTCCACGGGCGGAACTCGCCGCGGTGATGTCCGGCGACCGCGCGCTGCCCAGCCACGGTACTCGCGAAATGCCGGTGTGGCCGCAACGCTTCGGACAGCCCGGCGCACCGGCCGCCGGCATGGCTTCGATCTACGCCCGCCGGCGTCTGGAAATGCTCAGCGACTATCTCGAGTCGATTCAGCAAGCCACCGTCAGCCCGCTGCCCGGCAACACGCCGCAGTAGACCCGCCGCATCATGCTCCGACTGCGCTTCTTTCCCGGCCTCGTCGTGGGGATTCTGCTTGGCTTGCCGCTCGGCGTGATCGTTGCCGTGCTGCTATTCCCGTCGCATTCGGACACCGGCGCCACCACCGCCGAGATTGTAGAACTGTCGCGGCGCTTGGCCGACTCGCAGCGCGACAAGGAAGCTCTGAATCGCCAAATCGACGAGTTCAGTACGCTCGCCGAGCGCATGAAGGCCAGCTTCAGCGAACTCGAACGCCGATTCAAGAGCATGGAAGAAGAACTCGGGCACGGCGGACAGGTTCCACCCACGGCGACGATCGCTCCGAGCGCTCCAGCCAGATAGTCGCACACCTGCCGCGCCGCCATAGGCAGCTTGCGTCGCCCCGGTGCCTATGGCACCTGTGTTCGTCGGAAAAAGTATGATCCAAAACAAACGGAGAATGATTCGCATGACACGAACCGTGCTCACCGTCACTGCCGCATTGCTCGTCATCTCTGCGGCGTCAATTGCGCGGGCCGCTGATTCAGCCGTGCTCGCAACCCTCGATGGTGCACCCATCACCGAGGCGGAGGTCGCTAAGGTGATCCAGGGACGGCTGATTGGTCTGGAGTCGCAGATCTACGACGCCAAGAAGGAAGGCATCGACTCGATCGTCAGTCAGCGCTTGCTCGAGAAGGCCGCCAAGGCGCAGCATCTCACCGTCGACGCATTGCTGAAGAAGGAAGTCGCCGCGCGCGTATCGGACCCCAGCGCGGATGAGGTCGAGCAACTCTACGAGCAGAACAAAGAGAACATCGGCCGTCCACTGGAGGAAGTACGTCCGGCCCTCATCGAGCACTTGCGCAACGCACGCATCGAGGCCGCCCGCGAAGCGTACCTGCAACAGTTGCGGGCCGGCGCCAAGCTGTCGCTCAAAATCAGCCCACCAATCATCCAAGTGCCGGGAACCGGTCCGTCGCGTGGCCCGGCCAACGCCCCCGTTACGATCATCGAGTTCTCTGACTTTCAATGCCCGTACTGCGGGCGCGCGGAGCAAACAGTCGAGCAGGTTTTGAGCACTTACAAGGACAAGGTTCGGCTCGTCTATCGCGACTACCCGCTGTCGTTCCATGAGCACGCGCAGCGCGCCGCCGAGGCCGCTCACTGCGCCGGAGATCAGGGCAAGTACTGGGAGTACCATGCCCTGTTGTTCAAGAATCAGACCGCCCTCGAGGACACGAACCTCGAACAATACGCAGCCGATCTGCAACTCGACAAGGACAAGTTCAAGCAGTGTCTCGACGACGGCAAGTACGCCGCCCAGGTCGCGAAAGAAGTCGAAGTCGGCAACTCCGTTGGCGTCTCCGGCACACCCGCGTTCTTCATCAACGGCCGATTCCTCTCCGGTGCGTTGCCGTTCGAGTCGTTCAAGGAGATCATCGACGAGATCCTGAAGAACAAGAGTAGTCGCTCATAGCGCGCGGCGCGTACGATTGGGCGCCGGCGTCCCTGCCGAGACGCGATGGCGTGGGACCTTCGATGGCAAGCTGATTCACCGCGCGGTCGTCTCTGCAGAAACTTGCACCAAGTCGCCCCAGCGCCTGCAGTTCCTTGCGCAGCGTGAACGCAGCGGCGCGTACAACTCCATCGCGAACCTGCCCACGTTTCGCTGGCGAGTAGCTTGCTTCTGAGGTCACGAGAGTTCGCAATCGAGCGAGCTACGCTACGACCTTTGAAGGAGGTGGAGACGATGAAGCGTTACCCAAAGACTCTGATGGTGGTCTTGCTGAGCGCGGGCGTGCTCTGCGGTATCAGCATGGTGGCCCCGGCCGCATCCGCCGGGCGTCGCGGTGCCCAAACCGATACCGATCACGACGGTCTGCCCGACCGTGTCGAAAAACGCCTCGGCACCAATCCCAGCCAGGCGGATACCGACGGCGACGGCCTTAGCGACGGGATGGAAGTCCTGCGGCTGAAGACCAATCCGTTGAGCACCGACACAGACCACGACGGTGTGGGCGACGGTGTTGAAGTCCACGTGCTGGGAACTGATCCGCTCAACCCGGATACTGACGATGATGGGCTCGATGATGGTGATGAGGTTGAACTCGGCACCGACCCACTCAACCCCGATACCGATGGTGACGGGCTTGACGATGGGACCGAGGTCGCCGAGGGGACCGATCCGACCAATCCCGATACGGACGGCGACGGGATCGAGGACGGGGCGGACGACAATCCGTTGGATGATGCCGCGGGCGACGGCAAGGTTGGTAGCCCCGAGGACACTGCCGGTCAGCCTGGTGGCGATTCGTCGCAGGACGACTAGGCGATAGCGTTCCTTGCCTGCGAGTGATGCGCGGACAACGCACAGGTTGCCCGCGCATCAGTGCGCATCGTGGCCCGACGGCATCCGCCGCGTTCACATATGTTTTGGAGCGGTGAGTCTCTCTACAAAATCCGCGCGGGCCATCGTGGTCGTCAGACAGCAGATCACGTCGCCCAGGCGCATCAAGCACACCGTCACTCCATCGATGGTGAAGAACTGATTGTCTCCGATCCACTCACCGCCTTCGGGCAGGCGAATCGATCCGGGGCGGAAGCGCCGACACACGACCCGGCCCGCCGCGCCTTCGTACACCGTTAACGTCGCATCGATATCGCCGAGCCGTGCGACCGTTCCGCCAACCAACCGTAGCCCCCAGGCGCTGAGGTCATCCGCTGATCGCTCGAAGCCGATCTTTCCGGTACTCCGGTAGTAGCGACGCAGGTCGTCGACGTTGCCGGTGCGAATCGCCAATGCGATGTGATCGGCGGCGGCGGCATGCGTGTCGCGGGCCAAGGATGTGAGCAGATCTGGTTGCACCGGCTGCCACCAGATGTGCACGGTGAGCATCGCCAACGCCGCGATGCCGCCGGCGAGCGTCAATCGAACCGGGCTGAGCCAACGTCGCCGGATCTTGGAGCCCGCACCTTCGCGCGCCAAGGCCTGCAGCACCCGTGCGCGCACACCCGCCGGCGTCGGGACGTGAGCGGCGCGCTCCCGGACAAGTTGCTTGATAGTCCGCTGCTGCTGCCGCACCGCCGCACAGTGCGCGCACGAGGACACGTGCGACTCGACGTCGCGTTCTTCGTCCACGGTCAGCCGGCCGTCAATATCTGCCGCCGCCATCGCGAGGTAATCAACGCACTGCATCGCGCTATTGTTCATCGGATGATCTCGGGATGATCCCGCGCGCTCGCGCATAGTCGCGCAGCGCTGCTTGCAACAATCGCCGTCCACGCGACAACCGCGAGCGAATCGTTCCCACCGGACACGCCAGCGCGAGCGCCGCTTCTTCGTAGGTCAACTCATGCAAATCGACGAGCACCACCGCGGCACGAAACTCCTCGGGCAACTCGCTCAACGCGGTGTCGATTTCGCCGGCCAATACCTGCGAGGCAACCAATGTCTCCGGATCCAGTAGTTGCCGAGAGGGAACGCTGTTCGGATCAGCGGCGGTCTCCGCCACCAACTCGACTGTCACCGGTTCTTTCCGTTTGGTTCGGTAGCGGTTGCGGAACGCGTTGTAGAGGATGGTGATTAGCCATGCTTTGCAATTGGTGCCGGGCGTAAACTGATCCCAGGAGCGGTACGCGCGTAAAAAGGTGTCTTGCAGCAGGTCTGCTGCGTCGTCGGGGTTGCGGGTCAGATGCAACCCGGCGCTGTATACGGCGTCCATGTGCGGCAGCGCGACGGCATCAAAATCCGCGCGCGGTGCGTTCCCTCCCTTCGCCACACGGACCCTCTACGCGGCGCGGTCCGTATCCGCTACAACACCGTCACCCACCGGCGAGTTCCCGTGCCGCTCACGACGCTGCCAACAGTGGATCGAGTTGGCCGTCGGCATCCAGCGCTTTGAGTTCTTCGAACCCGCCAATAAAGCGATCGCCGACAAAAATCTGCGGCACGGTTCGCCAACCGGTTTCCCGCGTGATCTGCTCGCGCAGCGCATCGTCGTCGCCCACGTCGATCTCGTCGAACGCCACGCCCTTGCGAGTCAAGAGCTGCTTCGCCCGCACGCAAAAGGGGCAGGACGCGGTCGTGTACACTCGTACGTTCGCCATCGGCTTCGTCACATCTTCCCGTGGCGTTGAAGCTACCGGCTACGCGTCGGTGCCGCAAGCGGAGTGGACCCCGGGTCGCGTTGACTCGCTGAATTCTGTCCGATACTGACCGGCGCATGAGTGCTGCGGACGGCTTCACCAAGCTGGTCGAGATCATGGCACGCTTACGCGCACCCGGCGGCTGCCCATGGGATCGCGAGCAGACCCACGATTCGATCAAACCATATCTGATCGAAGAGGCCTATGAAGTGATCGAGGCGATCGACGCTCACGACGACGGTGAGCTGTGTACCGAATTGGGCGACGTGCTGCTGCAGATCGTCTTCCACGCCGAAATGGCGAGCGCGCGTGGGGCGTTCGCTATCGACGATGTAGTCCGCTCCATTTGCGACAAAATGATCCGCCGACACCCGCACGTGTTCGCCGACACCCAAGTCAAGGACGCCGCGGAGGTGCTGCGCAACTGGTCGAAGATCAAAGCCGAGGAGCGCCGCGACCATGCAGATCAATCAGCCATCGCTGGCGTTCCGCGCGCCATGCCGGCGCTCTTGCGCGCGCAGCGCCTGAGCGAAAAGGCCTCGCGCGTCGGCTTTGATTGGAGCCACCCCGAGCACGTGCTCGACAAACTGCAAGAGGAGCTCAACGAGTTGCGGGCCGCCTTCCATCTCGGCGACAAGGAAGCGGTCGAAGCCGAACTCGGTGACCTGATCGCCGCCGCGGCCAACTTCGGCCGTCACCTGGACCTCAACGCCGAAGACGCACTCACCAAAGCGAGCGACCGTTTCTCGCGCCGTTTTCGCTACATCGAGGAACGTCTGAGCGAAGCCGGAAAAGACATCCGCGACACCGCGCTGCCGGAGCAGGAAGCCCTCTGGCAAGAAGCGAAGCGGCGCGTCTAGCCTGCTGGCCGTAACGCCATGGTCACCGTCGCCGACCGGGCGCGGCGACCCACGTGTGCGCTACCATCTCTCCATATGCAATTGGTACCCGTTCCGAATTCGCGATGCGACGCCTCCGGTTGCTGATATCACCTACGGCTTGCAGACCAGCGTGAGACCATCGAGGTCGCGCATGAACGGGATCGGAGCCGTGTCTTGCGCCCGCGTGATCGTACGCACCAGTATGCGCCCGAGGAACTGACGCGTGCCGATCGTGCGGAGCGGCACACGGATCGCAAACGCGTCCGTGCACACGTTGGTTTCGGTCGATTCGATCGGCAGCGGCATCGTGGCACCCGTTTTCGGGTCGCGGAACTGCTGCAGCGCCTGGAATAGGCTGGTGTAGTTCGCTGGATCGCGGCTCGCGAACGGCAGCACGATGTCAATGCCACCGAAGGTCGTCTCGACCCCCGCTCGAACGCCCTGGGGTGTGCACATCGAGAGCTGGGGGTCGAGGTTGTTGACGCACACCGCGACGCGGAACTCGCAGGCAGCGGGATCGCTGCCATGATCGCACGTCGCATCGTTGTTCTTGCAAGACTGGGTGCTGTTCAGGCGCCCGCGCGGATCCAGGCGCGGCATATTGCCAGGGTTGACGACCGCCCACTCCAGCAGACAGGCCACCTTGTCGGTACTCGCAGCGGCATTGCCGGGGATCAGTTCATACGTGCAGGTGCTGCTGCAGCCGTCGCCATTCGTCAGATTCCCGTCGTCGCACTGCTCCATCACTTCGAGCACGCCGTTACCACAGGTATGTGGCAGCGGGGTTGCCGTCGGCGTGCGGGTCGGCCGTGGTGTGCGGGTGTTGGTCGGAACTCGTGTGGCCGTGCGCGTCGGGGTCGCCGTCGCGGTCGTAGCTGGCGTTGCGGTTGGGGTCTGCGTCGGCGTGCTGGTTGGTGTCACCGTCGGCGTCTGCGTTGCGGTCGCGGTCGGGGTCTGGGTCTGGGTCGGCGTGCTGGTTGGCGTCGCCGTCGCCGTGCTGGTTGGTGTCGCCGTTGGTGTCTGCGTTGCGGTCGCGGTCGAGGTCTGGGTCGGCGTGCTGGTTGGCGTCGCCGTCGCCGTGCTGGTTGGTGTCGCCGTTGGTGTCTGCGTTGCGGTCGCGGTCGGGGTCTGCGTCGGCGTGCTGGTTGGCGTCGCCGTCGCCGTGCTGGTTGGTGTCGCCGTTGGTGTCTGCGTTGCGGTCGCGGTCGGGGTCTGCGTCGGCGTGCTGGTTGGCGTTGCCGTCGCCGGGCCATACTTAGTCACGAAGGCATCGGTAAGACCGGCGCCATACGTTGTCTGGAAGACTCCTGCCGTACTCGGAAAGTTCGTCGACGCGGTCTTCCCCGTGACGTAGATGTTACAGTTGGCGGAGCACCCGGGGTCCAGCGCGATGCGGCGCCCGTTGTCATCTGCCGAACCGCCCAGGTAGGTCCCAAACAGGAGGCCGCTCGTCCCGGTCGAGAGGTCCAGCTCAGCGACGAAGGTGTCGACGCCGCCCGCGTTCGTCGACTGGACGGCGGCGGCAGTGGGAAAGTTGGTCGAGTCGGTCACGCCGGTGACGTAGACGCGGCCAGCCGAGTCGACGGCGATGCCCGTGCCGACATCCGAGCCGGTGCCGCCAAGATAGGAGGAGTAGGTGAGCGAAGCGGCGCCCGAGAGGGTCACGTCTAGCCGTGCGACGAAAGCGTCGTTGACGCCCCCGGCGTGGACGGGTTGGAAGGGGTTAAAGATAGGGAAGTTGGTGGCCGTGGTATACCCGACGATGTAGGCCACCGTCCCGCTGACGGCGATATCCTGGCCGAGGCTCGCTCCGGTCGAGCCGCCGAGGTAGGTCGAGTACAGGACGACGGTGCCGATGGAGTTGAGCTCCGTCAGGTAGGCGGAGATTCCGAAGCCACAGCCGAAACCGCCGCCGCTGTTCGTGCTCTGGTACGCGCTTGCCGTCACCGGCCAGTTGCTCGAATCCGTCCTGCCGCTGACGTACGCGTTGCCAACGCTGTCCACGCTGAGGCCACCCGGCCGATCGAGGCAGTTTCCGCCGAGGTAGGTGGCGTAGACGCGGGAGGCCGCGCCCGACAGGGTCGTGTCGAACTTCGCCACGAAAGTATCCTCAACATCGGCCTGGTGGCTGGTCTGAAACGCGCCGGGGCTGAAAGGCAGATCGGTGGACGTCGTTATACCATTGATGAACGCGCCCCCCGCGCCATCGATGGCGATCGTTATCGGGTTGTCGGCGCCACTGCCGCCGAAGTACGTGGAGTAGAGGAGGGTGCTGCCGGCGGGGTTGAGCTTTACAACGAACGCGTCATTGCTCCCGGACCAGGTCGAGCTGAAGGCACTGGCAGTTGTCGGGAAGTTCGACGAGGCGGTGAGGCCGGTCACATAGGCGTTGTATGAAGCGTCGACACGGATGGCCGTTCCGAAGTCATTTCCGCTCCCGCCAAGATACGTAGAGTACAGGAGCACCGACCCGGTCGGGTTCAATTTCGTCACGAAGGCGTCCTGACCGCCAGCGTTAGACGTCTGAGGTACCCCCGCCGTGGTCGGAAAGTTGGTCGAGCTGGTTAGCCCCGCCACATAGGCATTGCCGAGCGAGTCGACTGCGATATCCCACCCTTCGTCCGCGGCGGTACCGCCCAGGAAGGTCGAATAGAGGAGCACCGGGTCGATGACCAGCGGTTGCGAGCGGTCGTAGTTGCCGATGGCGAAGGCGACCTGGTCGCCGTCGCGCAGCACGTAACGGCCCACGACGCCGCGGTGGGCACCGTCGATCTCCTGATAGACCAGGGGAGGCGACATATGCACCTCGCCGCCGGAGAGGTGGAGGACGAGAGCCCCGTCGGCGCCGACCGCCATCTGGTCAGCACCGACGAAGGTGAGAATGATCGATCCGGGATCAGCCCCGGGCGCGACGACAAAGTCGTGCTCGACCTGGCGTTGATTGCCGTAGTAGATGAGATCGATCCCCGGATACACCTCGTGGTAGCGCACCTTGGCATAAGAGGGAACGTTGCTGCGCCACTGTGCCGGATCGTTGCCCAGCAGGTAGTTCACCTTCCCGGGCAGCTCCGTCTGGCCCGCCACCTGCGGCTGGGGGTTGGCACCAACAAGCTGCATGCGCAGCACGTCCCCATCGGTGGTGTTGTATTCCCCTTCTGAGCCGCTCGTCACCCCGGTGGGCTTATGCAGGGCCAGCACCGCCTCGTTGGCGGTCAGAAAGAGTGCGTAGCCGCGGCCCCGCGCCAGGAAGCTGACTTGGGCATCGGTCTGGCCCTGGTTGGCCTCGAAGCTGAGCGGCAGTTTGCCGTAGGCTTCCATGACTGAGGTTCGGCCGCTCGGCTCGGCCTGGGTCATCGCCGCCGAGATCGCCGGCCCCCACAAAAGGAGAACGAGGGTGGCCAGGATGAGGGCTGTCGCCCTCGCGAAAGCGACCAGGGGCTTGCGCACGCAACAACGATCGCTCGTTGCGCGCGATCCGTACATCAAGACCCGCGGCTGCGCGACATTACGATGTCCGTTGTTTCCATGTTGGCCGTACGTCATGGCGCCCTCCGAATCCGTCTGCGCGCCGAAGCTGCTGGCCTGGCGCGAGTCGTATATGGCGCCAGTGATACGCTAACTCAACCGTCGCCGCTTGAGGGATTGCTGAGGATTTGGTGAGGAAAGCGTGGGCGTGTATGGTAAAAACTCAGAAGGGAGAGGGAGCGTTCGGTGATCCACGCCTTCGCGGACTTTGAATTGGACGCTGACCTGTATCAGCTCCGGCGCGGCGGCCAGCCGGTCAAGCTGGAACCCAAGGTCTTCAATGTCCTCGCTCACCTGATCACCTACCGCGACCGCCTGGTTACAAAGCAGGAGTTGTTCGAGCGACTGTGGCCCGGCGAATTCGTCAGCGATTCGGCGTTGACCTACTGCATCAAGGCCGCGCGCAAGGCGATTGGCGATGACGGTACCGAGCAGCGCGTGATCGCAACCGTTCACCGCCGCGGCTACCGCTTTATCGCACCCGTAATCGAGCGCACCTCGCCGACCTGCCCGTCAAACTCATCATCACCCAGCGAGCGCGGAGCAGCGGTCGCCGCGACAGACAGCCCGTTCATCGGCCGAGCGCAGGTGATGGCCACGTTGCAGCGCGCCCTCGCAACCGCTGCCGGCGGCCGCGGCCAACTCCTCATGCTGGCCGGCGAGCCGGGGATCGGAAAGACGCGTACGGCGGACGAGCTCGCTCATCTGGCCCGCACGCGCGGCATGCGCGTACTCGTCGGCCGCTGTTACGAGGGCGAGGGCGCACCGCCCTTCTGGCCATGGGCCCAGATTCTGCGCGCGCACCTCCTTCAGCTCCAGCCAGCAACGCTGCCGACGGTCCTCGGTCACAGCGCCGAAGACCTCGCGCAACTCGTGCCGGAACTTGCCGAG
This sequence comes from Deltaproteobacteria bacterium, assembly GCA_016178705.1. Taxonomy (NCBI): domain Bacteria; kingdom Pseudomonadati; phylum Myxococcota; class Myxococcia; species Deltaproteobacteria bacterium. The sequence continues at coordinate 361,857 of JACOST010000031.1, forward strand.
CGCTTGCCTGGCCTTGCCCGCAAGTCGCCACGCGACGACTCAGCGCACGCCCGCTTTCAGTTATTCGAAAGTGTGAACAGCTTTCTTGCCGCCGCCAGTCGCGGCCAACCGCTGGCGCTCATCCTCGATGACCTCCATTGGGCCGACAAGCCGTCACTACTACTGCTGCAGTTCATCGCGCGAGCGATCTCTGACGCCCGCGTGCTGATTCTGGCCACCTATCGCGATACGGACGTGCGGCCGCAGCATCCGCTCGCCCATGCCTTGGGGGATCTGGTACGCGCGCCGAACAGTCAACGCATCCAACTCGACGGCTTGGAAGTCGACGACGTCGCGTCCTTCCTCGAGCAGGCGCTCGGTCACAAACCGCCGGTGTCGCTGATCACCGCTGTCCATCAAGAGACCGAAGGCAACCCGTTTTTCGTCACCGAGGTGGTCCGACTCCTGACCCGCAACGGACAGGTCGAGCGACTGGCGACCGACACGATCGTCCTCGCGGTGCCACCAACCGTCCGGGAAGCGATCACTCGCCGCCTGGCGCCACTTTCGTCCGAGTGCAATCGCCTATTGATGGCGGCCTCGGTCATTGGCCGTCAGTTCGCAGTCGCCACATTGAGCCAAGCATTGCAGCCGCTGCGGTCGCGCATGAAGGAGTCAGCAGAACCGCGGACCGCGGTGCTGGATCTCCTCGATGAAGCGCGGGCGGCGCGCATCATCGATGCGGTCGGACAGTCGGCTGGCGGCTATCGCTTCGTGCACGCCCTCATTCGTGAGACGCTCTACGACACGCTGAGCACCGCCGACCGAGTCAGCCTGCACCGGCGTGTGGGTGAATCGTTGGAACAGACCCACGACCGCGAACGCGGCGGCCACCTGACCGAGTTGGCGCACCACTTTGCGCAGGCCGCCATGGGCGGCGATGCGCGCAAAGGCGTGACCTACTCAATCCGTGCGGCTGAGTACGCGGCCAGTCAGTTGGCGTACGAGGAGGCGGCCACGCAATACGAACGCGCCTTGCAGCTCAGCGCGCTCGGTGACGAAGTCAGCGGCCAGCGCGGGGAGCTCTTGCTCGCGCTTGGTCACCACCAATGGCGCGCCGGCGACTTCGCCCGGGCTCGCGCAACTTTCTACGCAGCCGCCGTGGCGGCGCGCGCCGATCGCGCGCCTGAGCGCTTTGCGCGCGCCGCGCTCGGCTACGGTGGCGGCTTCCGCGGGTTCACGCTCGGCGTGGTCGATCCGGTCCTGAGCGACCTTTTGGCGGAGGCGCTAACGCTGTTGCCCGACTGCGACAGCGCCCTGCGCGCGCAAGTTACGGCGCGGCAGGCGGTGGCGCTGTACGACATCCCCAATTCCCTGCCACAACGCGATGCGCTCAGCCGGGCCGCGGTAGACATGGCCCAGCGGATGGGAGATACCGCGTCGCATCTGGGCGCGCTCAGCTGCCGCCATTGGGCAATCTGGGGACCGGACAATCTCGACGATCGCGACGCGGTAGCCAATGCGATGGTAACCCTCGCAGAAGAAGTCGGCGATCACGAGATGGCGCTGCAAGCCCATCGCTTCCGCCTCATCGACGCCCTCGAGATCGGTGACATCGACCGCGTACATGTCGATCTCGCCGCCTGCGAAGCCATTACGACCCGGCTCCGACAGCCGTACTACATGTGGTACGTTCTCGCCTTTCGTGCGCTGCAAGCCTTTCTGGCCGGACGCTTCAGTGACAGCGAGCGTTTTTCGCAAGAAGCCTTGGCCGCTGGTCAACGCGCGGAGAGCCGGAACGTCAGTCAGATGTATGGCGCACAAACTCTCGCGTTGCGGCGCGAGCAGGGGCGCATCGCCGAGGTCGAGCCGATGCTGCAGGGTCTCGTCGCCCAGTTTCCGACCGTACCCTCGTGGCGCTGCGGCCTGGCGTATGTGTTGGTCGAGCTGGGCCGACTGGACGATGCTCGCATTCAGTTCGAAGTGGTCGCTGCCGACAACTTCGGCGTGATTCCACGCGATACGTTCTGGCTGGTGGCGATGAACGGGGTGAGCGATGTGTGCGTAGCGCTCGCCGACCGCGAGCGCGCAGACATCCTGTATCGCCTGCTGTTGCCCTACGAAGGACGCAACGCCGTCAACGTCGTCGGCACCTGCGTGAGTTCGATGGCGCGGAGTCTTGGGTGCCTCGCGGCCTTGGTTGGTCGGCTCGACGATGCGCGCCGGCATTTCGAGGCGGCGATAGCAATGGAAACACGGCTTGGTGCCGTACCGCTGCTTGCGCACACTCGCCACGACTACGGGAACGTATTGCTGCGCCAGGGCGCCGCCGCCGATCGCGACGAAGCGCGCCAGCTACTCGCCGCCGCCGTGCGCGACTTCGAGCAGCTCGGCATGCACAGCTTTGCGCGCCGCGCCGCTCAACTCTTGGCCCACGCTCAGCGGCCCACCGCGTCCGCCACCGCGAGCCGCAGCAAGGTCACCGCGCTGCGGCGCCGGTGACGCTCGACGCCGCGTTCCCATCTCAGCGTCCTTGCCTCATGCGGGCGCTCTACGGCGTGCAGACCAACGTGAGACCATCGAGATCGATCATAACGGGGATCGGGGACGTGTCCTGCGCCCGCGTGATCGTGCGCAACTGCACGCGCCCAAGGAACTGACGCGTCCCGACGGTGCGCAACGGCACCCGGATCGCGAACGCGTCCGTGCACACGTTGGTGCGGTTCGAGTCGATCGGCAGCGACATCGTGGCACCCGTGTTCGGGTCGCGGAACTGCTGCAGCGCTTGGTAGAGGCTCGTGTAGTTCATTGGGTCACGGCTCATGATCGGCAACACGATGTCGATGCCACCGAAGCGCACGTCGACTCCAGCCCGCACGCCTTGCGGTGTACAACTCGAGAGCTGCGGGTCGAGGTTGTTCACGCAGACCGCAACGCGGAACTCGCAGGCCAACGGATCGCCGCCCAGATCACAGGTGGCATCGCCGTTGTGGCAGGTTTGAGTGTTGTTGAGCCGCCCGCGGCGATCGAGCCGCGGCGTGTTGTTCGGATTGACCACGGTCCACTCCAACTGACAGGCGCGCTTGTCGGTACTGGCCGCGACGTTGCCGGGGATCAACTCGTAGCGGCAGTTCGCCGCGCAGCCATCACCGCTGACCGCATTGCCGTCGTCGCACTGCTCGCCCGGCACCAGTGTTCCGTTGCCGCACACGGTGCAGGCGTTGGTGCAACCATCGGAATCGTTGCGATTGCCGTCGTCGCACTGCTCGGGCGCCGTCACTACTCCGTTGCCGCAAGCGCGGCAATCGTTCGTGCAGCCGTCCGCTGGATTCGCGTTGCCGTCGTCGCACTCCTCGCCTGCGGTGACCCGGCCGTTGCCGCAGCGGGTGATCGTGCAATTGAAGTCGCATCCGTCGCCATCAATGAGATTGCCGTCGTCGCATTCTTCACTTCCGTTCAGGACACCGTTGCCGCAAAGCGGCGGGCGCGTAGATGTGGGCGTCGGCATCGTTGTGATGGTTGGCGTCGGCAATGCTGTGGTCATGGTTGGCGCCGGAGATTGCGATGGCGTGCTGGTGGGCGCTGTGGCGGAGGGCGTGGGGGATGCACTGTCGCCACCTTGATACCGAACCAGGATGCAATGAGCATCAGGATTGCAGCCACCCACGCAGGGACCGTTGCGATCCACGGATCCGACTTCGACAATCCGCCCATCGGGCTGTAACACCAGTGGCCCGACATTACTTGCGGCGAAATGATTCATCACCACGCCGCCGGACCCAAAGCTTGGGTCGAGCGAGCCATCGGGATTGTAGCGAGCCAGCGCGACATCGCGTATCGGGGCGGCTCCCATATAGCCCACGACGGCGTACCCAACGACGACCAATTTCCCATTGGGTTGTAGAGTGAGGTCCGCCGTACCCGCCTCGATTGCCGGCGGGCCAGCGATGACAACCCCACCTGCTCCGAATGTAGTATCCGGGCTGCCGTCGCCGTTATATCGGACGATGGCGAACTTCCCGTTCGCGCCAAACCCATTGACAACATCGAAGGTTGAACCCGCTACAACGATCCTTCCGTCAGGTTGAACCACAACCGCCGATGGAAAGGTGTCATCGTGAACGCTGGTGGTCACAATGCCACCGGTGCCAAAGGCCGGATCAAGATTCCCATCGGGCATGAAGCGCACTACCGCGATATGGCTACGGGCGGGAGCGTCGAACGGCCCCGCCGCAACGATCTTCCCGTCGCTTTGCACAGCGAGCGCTTCCACATGCGCCTCCCTGCCTGCGCTGGCCCCCGGGATGTTGATGGTCACGACACCTCCCATCCCGAACGTTGGGTCGAGGCTGCCGTTCGAGTCATACCGCATCACGAGAAATTGGTTGTGCCCTACCGGATCGATTGTTTTACCACCACCCACAACGATCTTCCCATCGGCTTGCAGAACCAAGTCCGTTGCGATTGCCCCAGCGTCTGCAAAGCGGGTTGTGACAACCCCGTTGACCCCGAATGCAGAGTCGAGTGCTCCGTCCGTATCGTATCGAAGCAGCAGCACCCCGAAGCCACCTGGGTCAAGCTCGGAGGTGCCTACTCCAACGATCTTGCCTGCCGGCTCTACAGCCACCGCGTTTACACCGTCGGCGAAACCACCGACCGACGTGGTCACAACTCCAAGTGCTCCAAAACTTGGGTCTAGCGTTCCATCACTTCGGTATCGAACCATTGCGACATCACCCCGACTACCATTTGCCATCAACACTCTTGCAGATCCGGCCGTTACTAGTCGCCCGTCTGGGGCAAGGGCCACAGCTGCACAAGCCGCCAGTTCGTTGGTGGTCACCTCTATCGTCACCACACCCCCAGAGCCAAACGTCGGATCGAGGTCTCCTGGCGCAGCCCAAGTCGGCGCGGCAGGCACAAGCCCGCTCAGCAGCACCAAGCCGATTGAACCTGATAGGTTTCTCTTTAGTAGAGTTCGCGTCATGATCGCCTCCCTTGCCTTCACGGCAACCCTACGAACCGGCGTAGCCCAGGCCTGCCGCATCACGCCGCGCGGATTTCGAATCGACGACCCGTCTCATTGCACTATTCCTCCATGCTCGATCGCCCGTCTCCGATACGAAGAACGCCACGAACCAGAGGAACATCTCCCAGCGGTGACCTACGGGTTGCAGACCAGGGTCAACGTATCCACATCCGTTTGACTGATCGGAGAGGTAAACAGCGACCGGGACACCATCACCAGACGCAGTCGGCCAGCAACGACTCGAGTCGTGCCGTGCATGGCGACCCGAATCGGAAACACATCAGTGCAGACTCCCACTTGGCTCGACTCGACTGGCAGCGCGACGCTCGCCCCATCGCTCGGATCGCGCAACCCCTGGAGCGCCTGCAACAGGCTATTGTAGTTGGCGTCGTGCGTGTTCGGCGCCACGATGTCGATCCCGCCCGCTCGTGTGTCCAGTCCACCCCGTACCCCTTGCTGCAAACAACTGGACAACTGTGTGTCCGCGTTGTTGACGCAGGCCGCCACGTGAAACTCACAGGTCTTGTTGCTTGTACTCAGATCGAAGTCGCAGGTCGGGTCGTTGTTTCGACAGGTCTGCACGCGGTTGAGTCGGCCGCCGCTATCCAGCCGTGGTGAGTTGTTCGGATTCACCACCGAGAACTCGAACAAACAGGCGCGCGCGTTCGTCACCGCCGAACCGGCGGCGTTTCCGGGAATCAATTCATAGCGGCAGCTCGCATTGCAGCCATCGCCGTTGATCGTGTTGCCATCGTCGCACTGCTCGCCGGGCTGGACAATGCCGTTGCCACACGGAGCGGGGGTAGCAGTGCTGATCGTCGGAGTGGGCGTTGCCGTGGCGACCCCATCTGTAGGTGTAGGCGTGCTTCCCTGAGTGGCTGTACGAGTCGAAGTATTGAACGTCGTGGGGGTCGTAGTGCTGATCGCAGGAGTGGACGTCGGGGTGACGATCCCACCAGTAGGCGTACTTCCCTGAGTGACTGTACGAGTTGGCGTGTTGAAGAGAAGACTCTGCGAGGCAGCCTCTGTCGATAGACCATACGGGGGTGAGTCGATTGTGAAACCTGCGGCCGCTACCCCATAGCTACTACCCATTTGGCTGGCCACGAACACGATCAGCTCGCACGTGGACGCGCTGGTGCAGTCGCCCCGCAGAGCGAAGCCACCCGGGTCCGCGCCAAAATGAACCGGGACGTCGATCGCACCGAAGAGCATCGTCGGCCCGGTAACCGAGCAGGCCGGCATCGAAATCGAGCGAGAGATCGTTGGAACATCAACATCGACTGGCACGCGTGCATCGGATGTGGCCACGTCCACGAGCGCCGCATAGTTGACTCCCGCAATGCTGCCGCCTGCCGGCAGAGCCGCGCTCACCCGTCTGCCATCAGGCAACGTCAGCTCACCGGCCCCACCTTGTGCGCTTGTGTTGAGAGCAGCGCAGTTCATGAAGTTGTCGCTGAAGCCCGTGAGCACGGTGGTTCGAATCCTATCGGGCAGGAGACCGCCGCTACCGACGGAAAGAGCCGTGAGCTCAATCTCCCCGAACGACCCGAACTCTGCACAGTTGTAGGCGCCTCCCGAACTCATCGCGACACTCGTAACCTGCGTCAAGGCGCTGCTGGTGCTTATGATCATATAGACGTGATTGTCGTTTGACCTGCAACTCTCCACCGTAAGCGCCTCGGCCGACCCGGCCACTAAGAAAGCCAGGCCGATAGTCAGGCCAAGTATCCGCAAACCACGCTGCACCGTAGCCTGCGGCTGCTCGCCATGGTCCGAGAAGGAAGTCTGACCAACACCACTCGTGCTGCGCGATCCGAAACCGAAACGCGGCGAGCGGTGCCCCTCTCTCCGATTCCTAAGCTGGCCGGCGCAGTGCGCCGACCTCAATTGGGTTACGACCAGGTCGGCCGCTGCACCGCTTCAGCGGCGGACCGTTAGGAGTCCACCGATACCGGAACCGCGGTTAACGCCAGGACGTGCGTGCGTGCGTGCGTGGTGCGTGGTGCGTGCGTGGTGCGTGCGTGCGTGAAAGATTCGAGCCAATCATCGAGCCCCTCCTACAACTGTCACGGACAGCAGACCGAACGAACCGGACGGACAGATCAAACGCGGACGCATGTCGGCTAACATGATCTCTCACAGCAGGTCAAGAACAATCCCGCTGAGAGATGGCCACGCGACTCCGCTGCGGGACTCTCTGCCTGTGTCGCCGCAAGGGAGAACGTCCCGTGCACGACAGCCCTCTGCGCAACGCGACGGGCGGAAGACCCGTCCGCTCGCGAACGACTCACGCTGCCCTGGCGCGCCCTCCACCCTATCGCGGCGCCGTCATGTTGCGCGACTCTCGATTGCCTCTCCTCGCAGCGCGCGCTAGCCTGTCCACGATGTCGCAGCACGCCCAGACCATCCCGTCACCGCATCGCTTTACGCGAGACGAGTACCGTCGTATGGCGGAGGCGCTGCTCTTCCGGAACGAACGCGTCGAATTGCTCGATGGAGTGATCGTGACCATGAGCCCACAAGGAAGCCCTCATGCCGCTACTGTCCATCGGCTCCTTCGTGTTCTCCAACTCGCGGTCGGATCAGCGGCGACGGTTCGCGTGCAAGCACCGATCGTCCTCAATGATTGGAGTGAGCCGGAACCCGACATTGCCGTCTGCGACGCCGACTCGAATGACTACGCGCGCGAACACCCGCGCGCGGATCAAGTTCACCTCGTCGTGGAAGTCGCGGACACGTCACTCGCCTATGACCGTACGCAGAAAGCCGCGTCTTACGCCGCGAGCGGCATTCCCGAGTACTGGGTCGTCGACCTCGCTGCGCGACAGGTCGATGTGTTCAACGCGCCAGACGCCATCGCCGGACGATACACCAGGCATACCGTCGTTGCCGAGGCTGGCAGCATTCCGCTGGCAACAGCCGCGCTCTGCGTCGCGGATATCCTCCCCCCGGCGTAGCGATCGAGGCCCCGGGGATCGGAACAGCTCGCCTACTGCTTGCTCGACGGATCGCCGGCCGCAGCGGCCAGCCAGTTTCGAATGGCGCGCGTAAAGTCAGCGAAGTCACGCGGCGCCTTGGCGCGGAAGTCGGCGACGCACTCAGGATCGAGCCGCAGCTAGTCGTGCACGAGAATGTTGCGGAAGCCGCCGAGCCCCTTGAGTCGTTGGTGCAGCGCCTCGGGGATCACACCGCGCGTGGCGAGCTGAGGCAGGATATCCTCGTAGTCCTGTGCGCTGGTTCCGAAGTAGGCACTCAAGATGTGATTGCCGATATCGAAAATGATCTCTGCGCCGAGCTGCAGCACACGCTCAGCCGCTCATTCGTCACGGAAGTCGAGACCGCCGGGCGGCAACTCGATCCGCTCCAAGCCGGAGATGATCTCCTTCAGCTTGAGCAACCGCTCGCGCAGGCTCTCAGGACGGAGCACCATCGCCGCGCTCAATTTCCTCTGCGTGTCCGAACTCGGCGCCCTCCGTGCCTCTGCGGTGAACGACCTTCACCCGCGCTCGTCGGCGTCGAACAGGACGAGCTGGTGCGTGCGGCCTTCGTCGGTCACCGCGACCGGATAGCGGCCGGTGAAGCACGCGGCGCAGAAGCCGTTGCCGTCGCCCTCCTTGAGGAAGGCGTACATGCCGCGCTCGGTGAGGTAGCCGAGACTGTCGGCACCGACGAACTGGCGAATGCCTTCGATCGGATTGTTGTGCGCGATGAGTTCCTCCGTGCTCGGCGTGTCGACACCGTAGAAACACGAACCGGTCGTCGGCGGTGAGCTGATGCGCATGTGCACTTCCTTCGCGCCGGCGTGCCGAAGCATCGCCACTAGCTTGCGGCTGGTCGTGCCCCGCACGATCGAGTCGTCGACCACGACGACGCGTTTGCCCTTGAGCACCTCAGCCTGCGCGTTCAGCTTCACCTTCACGCCGAAGTGGCGGATCGCATCTTGCGGCTCGATGAACGTGCGACCGACGTAGTGGTTGCGGATCAAACCCATGTCGAACGGCAGACCCGACTCCTCCGCGAACCCGAGCGCCGCCGGCACCCCGGAGTCGGGTACGGGAATTACCAAGTCCGCCTCGGCCGGCTGTTCGCGCGCGAGTTGCCGCCCCAACTCTTTGCGAACTTGGTACACGTTGCGGCCGTAGACGCGACTGTCGGGACGCGCGAAATAGATGTACTCGAACACGCAGCTGGTGCGCGGCGTCGCGGGAAACGGATGGTAGGTTTCGACGCCGCGGTCGGAGATCACGACGACTTCGCCGGGCTCGACCTCGCGATCGAAATCGGCGCCGACCAGATCCAGCGCGCAACTTTCGGAGGCGACGACCACCGAGTCTTTGATGCGACCGAGCACCAACGGCCGGAATCCGTTGGGATCGCGCGCCGCGATCATCTCGTTGGGCGTGAGAAACAGCAGCGAGTAAGCCCCGCGCACCTGGCTCAGCGCCGCTACCACGCGATCGACGACGCGACTGCCGCGCGCGGTCGCAATCAAGTGGACGATCACTTCGGTATCGACGGTAGATTGAAAAATCGAGCCACGCTCTTCGAGTTGCTCGCGCAATTCAATCGCGTTGACGAGATTGCCGTTGTGCGCCACCGCCAAGCCGCCGCGGCCATACTCGACCACGAACGGCTGCGTGTTCTTCAGCAGGGTCTTGCCGGCCGTGGAGTAGCGGTTGTGGCCGATCGCCGCGCTACCTTCGAGGCGACGAATGATGTCTTCGTTGAAGACGTCGGCCACCAGACCGAGGCCGCGATGTGAGATCAGTGTGCCGGCATTCGCCGACACGATGCCGGCGCCTTCTTGCCCGCGATGCTGTAGCGCGTAGAGCCCGAGATAGACGAGGTTCGCCGCCTCGGGATGGCCGAAGATGCCAACGACCCCACACTCCTCGCGGAACCGGTCGAACATCGCGCCACTCCTCTGTTAGGCCGCACCGAGCCGGCGCGGCAGCGCCGTCTCCCACACCTGCCGCATCTCGTTCACTGTCACATCGATCAAGCTGCCGATGGTCAGACGATGCCCGCGCACCTCACCGAGCACCGTGAACGGGGTTTCGTGGCGGTCCGCCAGCTCGCGCAATCGCCCCAGATGCTGACGACGCAGCGACACAATGATGCGCGACTGACTCTCGCCAAACAGCAACGCGTCGGGACGAATTGCACCTTCCAACTCCACGACCGCCCCAAGTTCGCCACGCAGAGGACCGCTGAGGCAGCACTCCGCCAGCGCCACTGCCAAGCCGCCTTCGCTGCAATCGTGCGCCGAACGCACCAGCCCGTCCTGAATCGCGCGCGCGCACACCGCGTGCACGTGCGTCTCGACTTGCAAATCGATCCACGGCGGCGTGCCCGTGAGGATGCCCTGCTGCGCGAGGTACTCACTGCCACCGAGTTCTTCGCGGGTGCGGCCGAGCAGCACGATCACATCGCCTTCACCCTTGAACCACTGCGTGGTGTGGCGCGTCACGTCGTCCATCAGACCCACCATGGCAATGGTCGGTGTCGGCGGAATCGCCCGGCCTTCCGTCTCGTTGTAAAAGCTCACGTTGCCGCTGACCACCGGTACGCCGAGCGCCTTGCAGGCGTCGCGAATGCCGTGAACGGCTTCGACGAACTGCCACATGATCGCCGGCTTCTCGGGGTTGCCGAAGTTCAGGCAGTCGCTGATGCCGAGCGGTACCGCCCCGGCACACACGACATTACGCGCGCTCTCGACCACGGCGATCATGGCCCCGACGTAGGGATCGAGCAGACAATAGCGGCTGTTGCAGTCGACGCTGAGCGCCAGCGCCTTGTGCGTGCCTTTCACCCGCACGACGGCGGCGTCAGACCCGGGCTGCACCACCGTGTTGCCACGCACGAGATGATCGTACTGGCGATACACCCATTGACGCGAGGCGATGTTGGGGGAGTCGAGCAACCCCAGCAGCGTGCGATTGTAGTCACCAGGCAATGCCACGTGATCGAGGTTGAGAACTTGCCGCGCCTCGGCCTCCGCTGATGCCACCGCCGGCCGTTCGTACTTCGGCGCGCCGTCGGCGAGCGGTTCCAGCGGGAGACACGCCACTTCCTGTCCGCGGTGAATGATCCGAATCATGCGATCGTCGGTGACTTCGCCGATGATCGAAGCATCGAGATCCCACTTGGCGAATACCTCGCGCACGACATCTTCCGATCCCGCTTTGGCGACGATCAGCATGCGCTCTTGCGATTCGGACAGCAGAATCTCGTACGGCGTCATGCCCTCTTCGCGCAGGGGGACACGATCCAGGTCCAGGCGGATGCCGGTCTCGCCACGCGCCGCCATTTCAACCGACGAACTCGTCAAGCCGGCGGCACCCATGTCTTGAATCGCAACGATCGCGTCGCGCTCCATCAATTCCAGACAGGCTTCGAGTAGCAACTTCTCGGTGAAGGGATCACCGACCTGGACCGTCGGCCGCTTGTGTTCAGTCTCGTCACCGAATTCAGCCGACGCTAGCAAGCTGGCGCCGTGGATACCGTCGCGCCCAGTCTTCGAGCCGACGTAGATGACCGGATTGCCCACGCCGGTCGCCGAGGCGCGGAAGATACGATCGGCGCGCACGATACCGAGCGTGAACGCGTTGACCAAGATGTTTTCGTTATACCCGGCGTCGAAGTATATCTCGCCGCCGACCGTCGGCACGCCGATACAATTGCCATAGCCGCCGATGCCGCCCACGACGCCGTGGACGAGGTAGCCGGTGCGCGGATGATCGATCGCACCGAAGCGCAGCGAATCGAGATTGGCGATCGGACGCGCGCCCATCGTGAACACGTCGCGCATGATGCCGCCAACGCCGGTAGCGGCGCCCTGGTACGGCTCGACGTACGACGGATGGTTGTGACTCTCAATTTTGAAGACGGCCGCGAGGCCATCGCCGATGTCCATCGCACCGGCGTTCTCGCCGGGTCCCTGTAAGACGCGCGGCCCCGTCGTCGGCAATTCGCGCAACCAGCGCCGCGAACTCTTGTAACTGCAGTGCTCCGACCACATCACGGAGAAAATCCCCAACTCGACGTAGGTCGGGGTACGACCAATCGCCGCGACGATGCGGCGATACTCGTCTTCGTTCAGGCCGTGTTCGGCGGCCAGCGCAGCAGTGACCTGCGGCTCGTCCATACGGCTCACGGTCCCGGCGCCACCGATGCCACCGACTCGGTGCGTCCGGCGGCCACGCTCGCGGCAATTGAGCGGAACAGTTTCAGTCCATCTTCACCGCCCAGTGCCTTCTCCACCGCGTGCTCCGGATGCGGCATGAGCCCGAAGACATTGCGCTGGCGGTTCATGACGCCGGCGATGTTGTGCAGCGACCCGTTAGGATTGGCGGCCTCGGTGACCCGCCCGCCGGCGTCGGCGTAGCGCAGTAAGATTTGTCCTTCTTCTTCGATTTCGCTCAGCGTCGCTTCGCTCGCGACGTAGCAACCTTCGCCGTGCTTGATCGGCAAGGTCAGAATCTCGCCCGGTCCACACGCGCGCGTAAATGCGGTCGCAGCACTTTCGACCCGGACGTGGACGTACTCGCAGACGAAACTAAGGTTACGGTTGCGAATCAGCGCGCCGGGCAGCAAGCCGGCCTCGCACAGCACTTGGAATCCATTGCAAATGCCGAACACCAATCCTCCATCACGGGCGAATCCTACCACGCTCTCCATGACGGGCGAGAAGCGGGCGAGCGCTCCGCAGCGCAAGTAGTCGCCGTACGAAAAGCCGCCGGGCAACACGACGCAATCGACGCCGCGCAGATCGCGCTCTTTGTGCCACAGCGGGATCGCCGTCTGCCCGAGCACGTGATCGATGGCGTAGAGCGCATCGTGGTCGTCGAGCGAGCCGGGAAAGGTCACCACACCCCAGCGCATAGTCTCGTCCTTCTCGGTTAAGTGTCCGCTTCAGTCTTGCAACTCGAAGCGATAGTCTTCGATCACACCATTCGCGAGCAGTTTACGACACATCTCGTCGACCTCACGTTCGACTTCCGCGCGCGGCCCGCGGTCGAGCCAGATTTCGAGGTACTTGCCGAGCCGCACATCGGTGGCCCGCTCGAAACCCAGCGAGTGGAGTGAATGCTGAATGGCCTTGCCGGCTGGATCGAGTACCCCAGATTTCAATGTGACGTATACTTTGGCAAGCACCGCCGCCTCCTCTTCCGCGCCCTGCAGATGATTCGTTCAGGGAACAACACCCGCTCCTTCATAGCGCAAATGAATCGCAAGGTGAACCCACACCCGAACGCGGGTCCGAGTAGCGCATAGCGCTCAGGTTTTCGTCTTGAGGTCGATACCGGTGTGGCCGAAGCCGCCATCGCCGCGTGCGGTCGCTTCCAGCTCGGCCACGACTTGCCACTGCGCCTGCGACACCGGGGCAATGATCAGTTGCGCGATGCGATCGCCGCGCTTGATCTCATACAGTTCGGTGCTCAAGTTGACCAGGATGACGCCGATTTCGCCGCGGTAGTCCGCGTCGATGGTGCCGGGGGAGTTGAGCAGCGTGATTCCATGCCGCAGCGCCAGACCGCTGCGCGGGCGCACTTGCGCTTCGAAGCCGGGTGGTAGTGCCACCGCGATCCCCGTTGGAATCAGCACGCGTTGATGCGGGAGCAACTGAATCGGATCGGTGACATCGGCCATCAGATCCATGCCGGCAGCACTCGTGCTGGCGTAGGCCGGCAGCGGCAACTCCGCAGGCCCCGGCCGTACGCGCTTGACGGCGATGGTGACCGTGGCCGTCACGCGGATGGTCAGGCGGGAGCCGCCGCGGCGAGGATGCCCGCGTCGACGCTGCGGCCCTTCAAGTCACCGAGCAGCGCCATCGCCATATCTTCGTGCCGCAGCAAGCGTTGCGCAAGCGCGACCACGTCATCGTGGCTGACGGCGTCGATGCGCGCGGCCACCTCGTTGGGTGAGATGTCCTGGCCGAAGTAGATCTCGTTCTTGGCGACCCGATTCATCCGGCTATCGCTGCTCTCCAAGCCGAGCAGCATGTTGCCTTTAAGTTGGTTCTTGACGCGGCTTAATTCCTCGCTTCGAAGGCCCTCGACGGCCAGCTTGCGCAGTTCGGCACCGATGACCGTCACCACTTCTTCGACCCACTCCGCGCTGGTCCCGGCGTAGATGCCGAGGTAGCCGATGTCGCGATAGGACGACAAGAACGAGTAGACCGAGTAGGCGCGGCCACGGCGCTCGCGCACTTCTTGAAACAGGCGCGAGCTCATGCCGCCGCCAAGCGCGGTGCTCAGCAAATACGCCGCGTAGCGTTCTGGCGCACACTGCGCGATGCCCGGCATTCCCAGGCAGATGTGAACTTGCTCGAGCGCTTTCTCGACGGAGAAGATCCCGCGTGCCGGTACCGGCGACGAATTGTTGCTCGGTTCCGCCACGCCGCTCAGGTCGCCGAACTCACGCTGCACCCAGTCGACCAACACCTCGTGCGTCAGGTTACCCGCCGCCGCGATGACGATGCGGTCGGGCTGATAGCGCGCGGTGAAGAACTCCAAGAGTTCCTTCTGACCGAACTGCTCGACCGTCTCCGCGCGCCCACAAATCGGATAGCCGAGCGGATGGCCCGGCCAGTAGCTCACATTAAACAGATCGTGGACGTAGTCGTCGGGGGTGTCTTCGACTTGCGAGATTTCCTGCAGCACGACGGCGCGCTCGCGATCGATCTCTTCTGGAGCGAAGCGCGAGTGACGAAAGATGTCGGCGAGCAGATCGATCGCCAACGGCAGGTGCTCGGCGAGCACCTTGGCGTAGTAACAGGTGTACTCTTTGCTCGTGAAGGCGTTGAGGACGCCACCGACCGCGTCGATCTCTTCCGCGATCGCCGCCGCCGTGCGGCGCTCCGTGCCTTTGAAAAACAGATGCTCGAGGAAGTGGGAGATCCCGTTCTGCTTCGCGGTTTCGAAGCGTGAGCCGTTCTCCACCCAAATGCCGATCGTGGCGGAGGGGACGCCCGGCATCTCCTCCGTGACCACCCGCAGGCCGTTGGGCAGTACCGAACGGCTCACCATGCTCAACCCTGCCCCGCGGCCGCCCCCAGCGCTTCCTTGCGACTGAGGCGAATCTTGCCTTGTCTGTCGACCTCCAGCACCTTCACCATCACCTCGTCGCCTTCTTTCAGCACGTCGGTGACCTTCTGAACGCGCCCCTCGGCCAGCTGCGAGATGTGAATCAGTCCGTCGGTGCCGGGCATGATTTCCACAAAGGCGCCGAAGTCGACGATCTTGCGCACCTTGCCCTTGTAGATCTTGCCAACTTGGGCCTCGGCCGTGAGGCCTTCGATGCGCTCGATCGCTTTGCGCAGCGACGCGCCGTCGCTGGAGGCGATGAACACCGTGCCATCATCTTCGATGTCGATCTTCGCGCCGGTTTCCTCGACGATGGCGCGAATCACCTTGCCACCTGGTCCGATGACGTCGCGAATCTTGTCCGGCTTGATCTTGATGGTAACGATGCGGGGGGCGTGCGGAGAAATGTCCCCACGGGCCTGCGGCAACGTCTGGTTCATAATGCCGAGGATGTGGAGGCGGCCTTCGCGGGCCTGGTGCAACGCCTCGCGCATGATCTCGCGCGTGACGCCGCGGATCTTGATGTCCATCTGCAAGCCGGTAATGCCTTCGCTCGTACCGGCGACCTTGAAGTCCATGTCGCCGAGATGGTCCTCGTCACCGAGGATGTCCGAGAGGATGCGAACCTTGTCACCGTCCTTGATCAGTCCCATCGCGATACCAGCCACCGCCCCCTTGGTGGGAACGCCGGCATCCATCAGGGCGAGCGAGCTGCCGCACACTGTCGCCATCGACGACGAGCCATTCGATTCGAGCACTTCAGAAACCATTCGCACCGTGTACGGGAAGGTCGCTTCGGCCGGAAGCACGGGCACCACGGAACGTTCCGCCAGCGCCCCGTGTCCGACATCGCGCCGGCTCGGACCGCGCAGCGGTCGGACTTCGCCGACGCTGAACGGCGGGAAATTGTAGTGCAGCATGAACTTCTTGTAGTATTCGCCGATCAACGCATCGATCTTCTGCTCGTCCGCCGAGGTGCCGAGCGTGGCCACCACCAACGCCTGCGTTTCGCCCCGAGTGAACAGCGCCGAGCCGTGGGTCCGCGGCAGCACGCCGACCTCGCAACTGACGGGCCGAATGTCCTTCAGTCCGCGGCCGTCGATGCGTTTGCCGCTCTCGACGATCACGCCGCGCACGATCTGACTTTCGATCTCCTCCACCGCTTCCTTGACGGCCTTCCCCGCGCTGGGGAATTCGGCGGCGAGGGCGGCTTGGGTGTCGGCCATTGCTTGCCGAAGCGCTGCGACGCGTTCCTGCTTGCCGGTGATGGCCAATGCCTTCCGCATGAGCGGACCGGCGACAGCTTCGGCTCGCTTGGTGAGGTCGGCATTGCCCGCGACCACCACCACTGCGCGCTTTGGTTTGCCAACGGCTTGGCGCAGCTCTTCCTGCAGCTTGATCAGGATCTGCATCTCCTGATGACCGAAGTACAGCGCCTCGAGCATGACGTCTTCCGACACCCCGCTCGCGCCGCCCTCCACCATCACCAGGCTGTCCGCGGTGCCGGCAACGACCAGTGAGATGTCGCTGGCTTCGTACTGGCTGTGTTGCGGGTTGATCACCAGTTTGCCGTCGAGACGGCCGACACGCACCGCGGCGATCGGTCCGAGAAACGGAATATCCGACACATGCAGCGCCGCCGAGGCCGCAATCAGCGCGACCATGTCGGCGTCGTTTTCCTTATCGGCGGAGAGCACCGTGGCAATGACTTGCGTTTCGCAGACGAAACCTTCCGCGAACAGTGGACGAATCGGCCGGTCAATCAAGCGCGAATTCAAAATTTCCCGTTCGGATTGTCGCCCTTCGCGCTTGAAGAACCCGCCGGGGATTTTCCCGGTCGCGAAGGTCTTCTCCTGGTAATCACAGGTGAGCGGAAAGAAATCGATGCCTTCACGCGCGCTGCGCGAGGCCACGGCGGTGGCGAGCACACAGGTCTCGCCGTATTGCACCAATGCGGCGCCATCGGCCTGCTTGGCCATGCGCCCGACCTCGATCGTCAGGGCGCGCCCCGCCAACAGAGTTTCGATTTTCTTGAACATACATTTGCCTCCCGGGCCGTTATGGCCCTGCTGTGGGAGGGAAGACGATAGCGGGAGATGCGCGAGGGAGCCGGCGCTATTTCCGGATCCCCAGCCGATCAATGACGCTCTTGTAGCGCTCGTAGTCGCCGCGCTTCAAATAATCCAACAACCGGCGACGCTGGCCGACGAGTTTCAACAACCCGCGCCGCGAATGGTGATCCTTCGTATGGACTTTGAAGTGCTCGGTCAGATAAGTAATTCGATCGCTGAGCAGCGCAATTTGCACCTCGGGAGAGCCCGTGTCAGTTCCATGGAGCCGATACTGCTGCACGATGTTCTGTCGTTGCTCCAGAGCTGTCCCCATCTTTCCTCCGAACCTTTTAGTTGACGAGGAGGATTAACATACGCGCATATGCGGCGCAAGCTGGCGCGAGCCAGCTGCCTTGAGCCAGCATCCCGGCATCGACGATGAAATTTGCCGCCCGGCGGTCACGCCGATACGATCCGATCCCCTTATGACCCGTGTCGCCGTGTTTGCCGCGTTGCAGTGGGAATGCCGCCCGGTCCTGCGCCAGCTTCGCGCCATGCAGCGTCAGGTAGTCGATGGATTTACGGTCTGGACTGGCACCGCCCCCGGCCGGCAGATTGATCTCATCAAGACCGGCATCGGCATGGGACGCGCCGCGGCGGCCGCCGCGACGGTAGCCGCGCTCGGCCCGCACGACGTCTTCTTGTCGACCGGGTGCGCCGGCGGTCTCGTGCCCGGCCTGGCTCCGGGCTACCTGACGATACCCACGCGCATCGTGGCACGCGCGACCGGCGACGCGTACGAGACTGACCTCGCCACACGCACCCAACTCACGACCGTCGCGGCGCGCGTCGGCCTCACCGCGACCTTCGGGCCGCTCCTCTGCAGCGCGCGCGCACTACGCAGCGGCGCCGACAAACTCCGGGCCGGCGAGCAGACCGGAGCCGTCGCCGTCGAAATGGAAGGCGCCGCGATTGCCGCCTTCGCGCGACAGGCCGGCGTCCCGTTCGCCGCGGTGCGCGCGATTCTCGACCCGGTCGACAGTGCCCTCGATCTCTCGCCCGGCCTCGTCGATCCCCTCAGCGGCACACCGCGGCCGCTCGCCGTCGCCCGCTATCTCGCGACGCAACGGCGCGCGCTGCCCACTCTCTTCGCCATGCAGCGCATGATGCACGCGGCGCAGACCAGTCTCGACACATTCTTCCACGCCTGGCTCCGCGGCCCGTAAGCGACGCGCCCCGTTGCAGGCGGTACCCCTCTTGACTTCGTCAAACATCTGTTTCAAACGGATGTTCATGCAACGAGGCAATGGCGGGGATACCCGAGCGCGAGTGCTGGCTGCGGCCGCCGAGCTGTTTGCTGCGCACGGCTTCCATGGCACGACGGCGCGCGACATCGCCGCGCGCGCGCGCGTCAATCTCGCCGCCGGCAACTACCATTTCGGCTCCAAGCGCGACTTGTACCTCGAAGTGCTGCGCGGCCAGTTCGCCGAGATTCGTGCCCTGCTCGCGCGCCGCGGCGCCAGCAAGCCGCCCAGCGAGGTGCAGCGGATGTCGCGCCGTGGCATCGAAGGCCTCCTGCAAACCCGTTCCCAGGCGATGCTCGACTTGCTGATCGGACCCCCGCCCGGACTCCACGGAACACTGATGCAGCGCGAGATGACCGACCCCAGCGAGGCGCTGCCGGTCATCGTCGACGAGTTCATTTTGCCGATGATGGAGGAGATGAAGACAATCCTCGCCCCGCTTGCCCCCAATCTCGCGGCCGTGACGATCGAGCGCTGCGTGCACAGCATCATGGGGCAAGCGCTCTTCTATCGCTTCGTGATGCCGGCGATGCTGCGCGTCCTCGATCGCCGCACCTATCCACGCGGGTTCGCCCGCACGCTGGCCAAACACATCACGCAGTTCTCACTCGGAGGCATCGATCGCCTCGCCGCACCGCAACGGAGGTCGCACCATGCCCGCTAGCGGGGTGCTTCGCTGCCTCGTACTCTGCGGTGGGCTCGCGCTTGGCGGCTGCGCGACGATGGCGACATTCACGCGCCCGGAAGGTGACGGCGGGTGGAGTGCGGCTCGACGCCAGGAAGAACTCGGACAACGCGCAGCAGTTGCCGGCGTCGTCTTCAATGCCACGCCCGTTGCCGTGACCGAACCCACGCCGTCAATCCCCTCACAACTCAACCTCGCGGCTGCTCTCGCGCTTGCAGCGACGCACAACCGACTCATCGCGGAAGCCGACACCTTCGTGGCTTCCGCAGGCGAGCATGTCGTCGACGTGCGTGGGCGACTGCTGCCGAACACGACGGGACAGGGGCGCTACACTTGGTATACGGATTCGCTCACCACCAGCGCCGCCCTGCCTCCTGGACTGTTGCCGGCAGCCCCGCCTTCTTTCGATATCAAGACTCGCGATGCCGGCTTCGGCACCGTGAACGGCACGCTGAGTCTGCCCATCGATCTCTCCGGCGAGTTGCGTCACGCGCTCTCGGCGGCGCAAGCGGGTTATCGCGGCGAGCAGGCGCGGGCGTGGGCAACCAACCTCGAGCAGCAGACGCTGGTGGTGCGGTCGTATTTCGACTTGCTCGAAGCGCTGCGCCTGCGCGAGGTCACCCAACAGACTCTCGCCCTCTATCGCGAGCAGCTGGCCACCGCGCAGAGCCGTTTCGACAACGGACGGGTCACCAAAAATCAACTGCTGGTCGTGCAAGTCGCGTTGCGCAACGCCGAACAGCAGCTGCTCCAGCGTGACCTGGCGATCGAGCGCGCGCGCTGGACGCTCAATCAGGTCATCGGCGTCGCCATCGACGCCGCCACCGACGTCGAAGACGTGACCAGCAATCCCGAAGTACCCGGCGTCGATGAGGCGCTGCGGATGTCGCACACCAACAATCCAGCACTGCGCTCGCTCCTCGAAGAACAACAGCGTTTCGAAGAAACGGTGAGCTCACTCGAACGGAGTCGCCTACCGCGTTTTGCCGCGGGCGGCGCGGTCGACTACTCCAGTTCGAACATCGTCGAACCGCAACGCGTCGGCTCGGGGTTCACCGGCTTCAGCTGGGATCTCGGCACCGATTGGCGTCGCGAGGCACAGATCGCCGACGCCAAGGTGGCGGCTGACCGCAATCGCATCGTCGTCGAACGCACCCTGCGCGAAATCGAAGCCGCCATCCGCTCTACCCAGCTCGCCGCACAGGAACGTCTCGCCGCGTTTACCACCGCCGCCACCGCTGTCGGGCAAGCGGAAGAGAACCTCCGCATCCGCCAACAACAATTCGAGGTCGGCCGCGCGGACAGCGAAGACGTGCTCGAAGCCAATGCCCTACTCGCGCAACAACGAGCGGTGCTCGCGACCGCGCTGTACCAAGCCCACACCCGTCGCGCCGAGTTGCAGCAATTGATCGGCCTGCCTCTCGACGAACTGGTTTTGCAATCGAGGTGACCCATGTCTCGCCGTCTTCCGATCGCCTTGATCGTCATCGCTGCCGCTGTCGGCACCGGCGTGTGGTATGTGCGCCGTGATCACGCGCCGCCGCACTACACCGGATTCGTTGAAGGCGAGGAACGCGTCATTCGCAGCGAGGTTGCCGGTCGCGTGCTGGAGGTGAAGTTCGCCGAAGGCGCGAACGTGCCGGCCGATGCGGTCATCGCCGTGCTCGACGATAGCGACATCCAGGCCCGTCTCAGATCTAAACGCGAAGAAGTCGGCGTGATCGACGCGGAAGTGCAGATGCAGCAGGAGCGCATCGAGCTGGTGCAGGGTACGTGGCAGCGTGACCTCAACGCGCGCACCGCCGAGTTGCGCCAATCCGAATCGGCGCTCGAGAACTCTGAGCGCACACTCACTCGCGAGCAAGCGCTGGTGAAGACCGGTGCCAGCACGGCACAGGTACTCGATGACAACCGCTCGCGCGTCGATCAAGCACGCAGCGCCCGCGACCGCGCTCGCGAGTTGCTGGCCCGGGTGCAAGCGGAAGAACGCACCATCGCGGTGGCGCGCCATGAACTGACTACGTTTCAACAAAAGCGCGACCTTGCTCTCGCCCAAGTCAACGAGCTGCAGGTCGCGCTCGCAAAATGCACCGTGCATGCGCCGGCAGTGCCGACGATCGGGCAGACCCAGTTCATCTGGCCGGGCGAGTTCGCGCAGCCGGGCAGCGCGCTGTTCGCGCTCCTCGACCCGACAGACAAATACGTCCAGATCTACGTCCCGGTATCCGACGTCGGCCGCATCAGCCTCGGGCAACGCGTCGCGATCGAACTCGACAGCCGACCCGGCCAACGCACGCCGGGCGAAGTCCGTTTCATCGCCGAGACGGCGAATTTCACACCGGAGAAAATCGAAACCCGCAGCGATCGCATGGGCCAGGTCTACCGCGTGAAGATCCGCATTCTCGAGGGTGTCGAGCAGTTTCAGCCCGGGACCGAGGGCAACGTCTACTTATCGACGCCGTCTGCCTGACGAGCCGCAGCGATGTCTACTGAGTTCGTGATCGAGCTGCGCGGACTGCGCAAACGATACGACGCACGTCAGGCGCTGAGCGGCGTGGACCTCACGCTTGCGGGACAGCAGATCGTCGGTGTCGTCGGGCCCGACGGCGCCGGCAAGACGACGTTGATTCGGGCCCTCGCTGGACTGCTCAATGTCGAAGCCGAGACGGCGCGGGTCCTCGGTTTCGACGTCCGCCGCGACGTCACTGAACTGAAGGCGCAGACCGGCTACGTGCCGCAGAGTTTCGGACTCCACCGCGACCTGTCGGTGATGGAAAATCTGCGCTTTACAGCGCGGCTGCAACGCCTCCGCGATCCCGAGTTCACGAATCGGGCAACCGATTTGTTGGCGCGCACCGGACTCGCACCCTTCGTCAAGCGCCCGGCCGGCGCGCTCTCCGGTGGCATGAAGCAGAAACTCGCCATCGCCAACGCGCTGTTGCTCAAGCCGGCGCTTCTGCTGTTGGATGAACCGACCGCGGGCGTCGACGTACTGGCACGCAGCGAGATCTGGACGATGCTGGAGCAGGAGCGCAGCGCGGCGCTGATCCTCATCAGCACCAGCTACCTCGATGAAGCGGCGCGCTGCGATCGCCTGGTCTACCTCGACGCCGGTTGCGTGGTGGCCACCGGTACTCCGAGCGAACTGCGCACCGGAGTGCCGTTGGAGTTGTACCGCGCATGGGGTGACGATCCACGGGCGATCGTGCGTGCCGCGCGCTGCTTGCCCTACGTTGGCAGCGCCCGTGCGACCGGTCGATTCGCGCGCATCGAAGTGCCGAAACGCAGCGCGCCGGGAGACGCGCGCGTGCTGCGCGAGCTGATGGCCCTACCCGGTGTCGGTGTCCAATTCGCGGAGCATCTACCCCTCGACATGGAATCCACGCTGCTGGCCCTCGCGCGCGGAGTTCCCGCATGACATCGCGGATGACTGCGCCGCCGATTATCCGCGCCCAAGGACTCACCAAGCGCTTCGGCGACTTCGCGGCGGTGGACAACCTCACCATCACGGTGCAGCCGGGCATGATCTTCGCGTTTCTCGGCGCCAACGGCTCGGGCAAGAGCACTACGATTCGCATGCTGATCGGTCTGCTGCAACCGACGGCCGGCACCATCGAAGTGGATGGCGTCGACGTCATCCGTCACGCCCGCCGAGTGCGCGACCATATCGGCTACATGGGGCAGAAGGTCAGCCTCTACGCCGGGCTGACGTTGCGCGAGAACGTCGAGTTCTATGCCGGGCTGTTCAATCTCTCCGGCCCCGAACTCGCGCAGCGGTGGGGCGCGCTGCGCGAACGATTTTCGCTTGGCGACGCCGAAGGTGAGAAGTCCGAAGACCTGCCCGCCGGCATCCGCCAGCGTGCCGGTCTCGCCCTCAGTACGCTGCACGCACCGCGCGTGCTGTTTCTCGACGAGCCCACCGCCGGGGTCGATGTGCACAATCGCGGCCTGTTCTGGGAATTGATCCAAGACGAAGCGGCCGCGGGGGTCACCGTGTTCGTCACCACACATTTCTTGGAAGAGGTCGACTACTGCGACTGGGTCTCCTTCATCGATGCCGGCAAGATGGTCGCCGACGCCGAACCGGAGGCGCTGCGCCAGCGCTACTCCGACGGCTACCAGATTACGATCGATCTCCCGCAGGCCGGTCGCGCCGCGGCGCAACAGACACTACAGAACGTGGGAGCACAGGTTCATCCGACTGCCGAGGGGCTACGCGTCGTGGTCCCGACGTTGGAGTCGGCATTTCTCGCCGCACTCGACCGCGTCGCGACCGAACGGGCGGCGGCATCGGTCCACATCGAGCAACCGGCGATGACCGACGTGTTTCGGCGTGTGCTCGCCGACGCGGCACTCGAACTATGAACTGGCGCCGACTCCGAACCCTCATGCGGCGCGAGGTGCTGGCCACCTTCCGTGATCCCTTTACGATGGCCGTGCTGATCACGGTGCCGTTGGCGGCACTGCTCGCGTTCGGTTTCGTCCTCTCGACCGAGGTTCACAACCTCGCCCTCGGCGTGTACGACGCCGATCAATCGGCCGCCAGCCGCCGATTGGTGGCCGACCTCGCGAGCAAAGACATCTTCGCCCCACGCGCGTACGCCACCCGCGATGCACTCGAACATGCCCTCGTCGGCGGCGACATCAGTGCCGGCCTCATCATCCCCCCCGACTTCGATCGCGCGCAACGGGCCACCACGTCCGCACAGACCCCGCCAACGGTGCAAGTGCTTTACGACGGCGCCGAGGCCGTGCTGGCCGGCAACGCGGAAGGCTTCTTACGTAGCATCGTTGCTGCTACCGGCGCACAACTCGACGCGGGCACTCGCCCCAGCCGCCACGGCGCGGCGAGTGGCCACTTGCAGGTCGTTGCCAACTCGCTGTTCAACCCGCGCCTCGACGGGCGGCCGTTCATGGTCGCCGGCACGTTCGGCTTCGTGTTGTCGTTTCTCACCACGCTGATCACCGCGGTATCCATCGTGAACGAGAAGCTCACCGGCACCTTCGAGCAATTGCAGGTGACCCCGGCCACCTCGTTGGAGATCCTGCTCGGAAAGATCCTGCCGCTCGGCGCGGTGTTCGCGCTCGACGTGATTCTCATGGTGTTGGTCGCCGGCCTGGTCATTCACGTGTGGCCGAACGGCAGCGCGCTGTTCTTTGTACTCGTGTCGTCGTTCTACGTTCTGGTGTCGCTGGCGCTCGGGTTGATTATCTCGGCCACCTCGGCGACCGCGGCCGAGGCGGTGCAGAAGAGCGTGCTGTTCAGCATTCCATTGGTGCAACTCAGCGGCTTCGCCTTCCCGACACGCAACATGCCGTGGCTGGTGCAATGGGTCGCCGAGATCTTTCCCGCCACGCACTACATTCGCGTGAGTCGCGCGATCTATATCCGCGGCGAGGGGCCGCTGACACTGCTGCCGGAGTTGGGACTGCTGCTCCTCTTTGGCGCGCTCTTGATGGCGTATGCGTTGCGGACCATTGAGGCTCGTTCATGATTCGGGAGGCCCGTTCATGATCCGCACGACGCACAGTTTTTGGCGCAACGTCGCCGCCGTCGCGTACAAAGAAGCCACCATCGTGCGCCACGACAAGGCATTGCTGGCCACCGTCTTCGCACAGCCTGTCATGATGCTGCTGCTGTTCGGCATCGCCATCTCGAACAAGCCGGCGAATGTGCCGTGGGCGGTCTTGGATCAGAGCCGCACCGCGGTCTCACGCCGACTGATCGAAGCGGTGCAACACACGGGTTACTTTCTGCCGCGGCGGATGGTGGAGAGTTACGACGAGGGCGAAGCCATGCTGCGGCAAGGCATCGTGCTGGCCTTCCTGGTGGTTCCGGCCGACTTGCGGCGGGTAGCGGAACGCGGGGCTCCGCGCGTGCAACTGCTGCTCGATGGCAGCGATCCCCTGACCGCTGCGCGGGTGGGAGGCTACATCGGACAAGTGGCGGCCGCGTTCGAACTGCAGACGGCGTCCATCGGGGCGCACGTACCCGACGCTCGGGTACGCTCCGCAGGCCTCATCGACGTCCGCCAGCGATTCTGGTTCAACGCCACGCTGCGCGATCGGGAGTTTTACCTTGCCGCACTCGCCGGGATGCTGCTGACCAACCTCTGCCTATCTGCGACCAGTCTCGGGTTGGTGGGCGAACGCGAGAGCGGCACATACGAGCAGATGCTCGCGCTTCCCACTACGCCAACCGAGATAGTGCTCGGCAAGCTCGTGCCGTACGTTGGGCTAAGCTATGGCGTCCTGCTCTTCGCCACGCTCGCAGCCGGGCTATGCTTCGGCATTTGGCCGCGCGGCAGCTGGTTCTCGCTCCTGCTGGTCACCCTGCCCTTCGTATTGGCGTCGCTGGCCATCGGGGTCTTTGTCTCGACGCTCGCACACACTTCGGCGCAAGCCGTGTTCATCACGGTGTTCTTCATCCTGCCGTCGTTCGTCCTGTCGGGTTCGATGTTGCCGTATCAATTGATGCCAGCAGGCATCCGCCACATCGGTGCGTTGTTGCCGTTGCGCTGGTATCAAATCGCGCTGCGCCGCATTGCCGCGCGCGGCGCCGGACTCGCGGATGTCGCGCTCCCGGTGCTGGCGCTGATCACGTTGTTTGCGGTGATCCTCGGCGGAATTCGCTGGCGAATGAAGCCGCGGCTCGGCTAGCGTCGAGCGCGGATCAACGTGCCGCCGCCCACGAGCGTCAATATCAGCAGCAGCGCGATGAGCATCGCCGGCGAGAAGAGCGGCGACGGCACCGGCGAGAACGTCTCCAGCCGATCGAGCAACAAATCAGCGGCGTGCTGCGGAATGAATTCGACGAGGATGCTCCGAATGCGCCGCGGATTCACTCCAGCGAAATTCTTGAACAGAAACTGCGACGGGGTTGGCGTAAAGGCTTCGAAGTCCCCCGCATTGATCGTCTTCGCGAACACCGCGCTATGGCCGGCGGTGTCTTCGAGGGTGACGCGAAAGTCGAATGGAGGGGCGGCCAGGTCGGCTTCGAAGATGACGCTGATGCCGAGCGCATTGCTGAGATCGACGCTGAGCCCGGCGCCGTTGTTGTCATAGAGCAAGCCAAACGATCCGATCGCGGCATCGGACTGCGCAACCTGGAAAAATCCCGCCGGCAGTGGCGCGACCCCGGCGGTAAATCGGGCTGAAGTGGCATCGCAGATTCCCGGCGTCGTCAAACTGACCGTCAAGGTACGCGAACCCCCCAATACATCAGGTAGACCAGTGTCGGTCTTCGTCAGGCTCGATGTGCAATCAGGCGAACAGCCTTCCGTACATACCCCACACGCGGAGGCCGCGCAGTCGTCGGTCGACCGGGTCACGTTGAACGGCGGCGGAGGCCCCATGAAGCGCGTGTTGATGGCACTGCCGAATTGGTCGACCACAGTCTCGACCGCGAGCGCTGGCGTAACAATAGCGAGCGTCAGCAAGGTTGCCGCCACTATCGATCGTCTCTCTCCCCTCATCGTCGTCTCCTCCGCCAGGACCCAGGGACTCGCCACTCAGCGTCGCCCGGCGTCACTGACATGCAACGATGCGCTGGCAGTTGTCAAAGGCTTGGTTGATGGCGGCGACCCCGGCGTTGACGTCGGACGCTGAAACGCCCGTGACCATCCCTTGCAACGATTCGTTTGCCAGGTTCACGACCGCCTCGACCGTCGTGCTGGTTGCCGCCACCGCTGCCGGAAGCGTCCACGGCCCGGCGATGGCACTGGATGAGTCGATGTCATCGTCCGCGGTGCCGATGATACCGTCGGGTCCAGCGGTGAGGGCTTGCGTGCAGAATCCGCGCGCTGGCAAAACGAATGCGCTCAACCCATCAAAGCCGCCACCGCTATCCGACAGGTATAGCGCCAACGTGAGAGCTACGGTCTCGCCGCTGAGGGTCCCGCCACCGTCGTCGGTGACATCACCTGCGGCGGCGAAGTTGCGATCGCCGGCGAGCAACACCTGCGGCAACCCTCGGGCAGGTAGATACGCGCTCAGCGCGGCGACCGTGCCCAGAGTGGTCGAGCGGCCCGCGCCGCCAATGGTCACCGGAAGAATCGCCGGATCGCGCGTGATGAAGCCGGCTGGTCCGTTCGCAACCCCACTGCCCCATCCGACTTGCGAGAGCGTGCAGAACTGTTGGCCAAGTGAATCGACATGATGTGCAGCAAACGACTTGTGGGTCGGGGTGGGCGTCGGCGTCGCCGTTGCCGTCGGAGTCGCGGTGATCGTCACCGTGCGGGTCGGCGTGGCGATGGAAGTAGTCAGGCAGACGGAATCACCCTTCGCTCCTGCGCGCGTGGTCGACGGATCACGGAAGATCACTTTCAAGTACGCTACCCCCGCCGGTGCCGTCGCGCTCAGCGCGTACGGTCCGCCCACCGCTCCGGTGATGTCGATGTCGGTGGTGATCGTATGAATCGCCGGCAAGCCGATCTCCACGTTCGAACTGGTGTAGAAGCGGATCTCGATGGTCGGATGCACCGACGGATCGTGCGTGCCGCTGTAGAACGTCATCGCGTACACATGGCCCGCTACCGCCGCCACCTGCTGCGACCACAGCCCGGTCTGCCCAGCCCCGATGCCCCAGACGTAGCCCACGCGCACACCGTCCGGTGGATGGAAGGCGGTGGTCGCCCCCGCCTCGCCACTCTCCACCACCCAGATCGTCGGGATCGGATCGTTGATGCTGTTGATACCACTGAGGATCTCGAAGCTCGCGTTCTGGACCAAGTTGCCCGGGCAGAACGACGGCGTGGCCGTCGGCGGCACGGCGGTGTTGGTCGCCATC